>NZ_JBFUEB010000118.1:0-22640 GCF_056404395.1 Rhizobacter sp. P2_D12
GCGCAGCATCGTCGACTTGCCGCAGCCCGACGGGCCGACGAAGACCATGAACTCCCCGTCGCGGATCTCCAGGTCCACACCCGGCAGGATCACCACGTCGTCGAACGCCTTGCGCAGCGACTTCAGTTGCAGGTCGGCCATGGTCGTGCCGCCCTCAGCCGGCGAACTCGCCGAAGTAGAAACCGTGCGCCGGCAGCGTGATGCGCCGGCCGGTGCGCAGGCCTTGCAGCGCGGCATCGAGTTCGGTCGCCACCGCCGTCGTCGCCGGCACCTGCAGCTCGAAGCTCATCGGCTCGCTGCCCAGGTTGAACAGGCACAGCAGCGTCGCGCCGTCTCCATCGGTCTCGGGCGAGCGCACCAGCGCCAGCACCGGCTCGGGCGCATCGACGAAGCGGATGTCGCCGGTCCGCAGCGCCGGTTGCCGGCGTCGCCAGGCCAGCAGCCGGCGCATGAAGTTCAGCGGCGATGCGGCGTCGCACTCGTTGACGTCGACCGCACGCGCCGCGTGCTCCGCCGGCACCGGCAGCCACGGCTCGACGTCGCGCCCCTGGCTGAAGCCGGCGTGCGGCTGCGACTGCACCCACGGCATCGGCGTGCGGCAGCCGTCGCGGCCCTTGAACTCGGGCCAGAACGCCAGGCCGTACGGGTCCTGCACGCGCTCGAACGGGATCTCCGCCTCGGGCAGGCCCAGTTCGTCGCCCTGCCACCAGCAGACGCTGCCGCGCAGGCACATCAGCATCGCCATCGCGACCTTGGCATAGGGCGCGCCGGCCCCAGGCCCGCCCCAGCGCGTCAGCACGCGCGGCACGTCGTGGTTCCCGTACGACCAGCTGGCCCAGCCGTCGTGCATCTGCGCCTCCAGGTCCTCGACCTGCTGGCGGATGTAGGCGGCACTGCGTTCGGCGGTCAGCAGGTTGAAGCTGTAGGCCATGTGCAGCTTGTCGCCGCCGCGCGTGTAATCGGCCATGGTCTTCAGCGAATCGTCGTCGCCGATCTCGCCGACGCTGGCAGCGCCGTACTCGTCGAGCAGCGCACGCACGCGCTGCAGGAAGGCGATGTTCTCCGGCTGCGTCTTGTCGTGCAGGTGGCGCTGCATGCCGTAGGGGTTGCTCTCGCCGACGCTGCGCGTGTCGCGCCGTTCGGCCGGCGGGTTGTCGCGCAGCAGCCGGTCGTGGAAGTGGAAGATGCAGGCATCGAAGCGGAAGCCGTCGACGCCGCGGTCGAGCCAGAAGCGGATGTCGGCCAGCACCTGCTGCTGCACCGCGGGGCAGTGGAAGTTGAGGTCGGGCTGGCTGGCCAGGAAGTTGTGCAGGTAGTACTGGCGGCGCCGCGCATCCCACTGCCAGGCCGAGCCGCCGAACACGCTGAGCCAGTTGTTGGGCGGCGTGCCGTCCGGGCGCGGGTCGGCCCACACGTACCAGTCGGCGCGCGGGTTGTCGCGGCTCGCGCGGCTTTCCTGGAACCAGGCGTGCTGGTCGGAGGTGTGCGACAGCACCTGGTCGATCATCAGCTTCAGGCCGAGTTCGTGGCTGCGCGCGATCAGCCGGTCGAAATCGGCCAGCGTGCCGAACAGCGGGTCGACGTCGCGGTAGTCGGCGATGTCGTAGCCGAAGTCCTTCATCGGCGAGCGGAAGAACGGCGAGACCCAGATCGCGTCGACGCCGAGGCTCGCGACATAGGGCAGGCGGTCGATGATGCCGGCGATGTCGCCGACGCCGTCGCCGTCGTGGTCGGCAAAGCTGCGCGGGTAGATCTGGTAGATCACCGCCCCGCGCCACCAGGCGGCGGGATCGGCCGCGGCGCGGCGGGGAGCGGCGGCGAGGGCAACGGGGGTGCGGGGCGGCGCGGTGGCGAGGTCGGTCATGCGGTTCGGATTCAGAAGACTGCCGCACGAAAGATGTAGTCCGACTACAAATACCGGGCTGCTGCAGGGTGGCCGCCACTCTAACGGGGCTTCTGAATCGAGAAAGAGCGGGTTTACCCGCATCTTCAGGGAGGCAAAACCCGGATCGCCGGATCAGGTGTCGCGAACGATCAGTTCCAGCGGCAGCAGCGCCGACGGCTCGCCATCGAGCACGATGCGCACCGCCGTCTCGCCCTTGGCGATGGCGTTCTGGCGCACGGTGGTGAGCCCGGCGGTGCGGGCCGCGGCGATGTCGTCGAAGCCGACGGTGGCGACCAGCGCGGTGCCGGGCCAGTCGACGATGACGGCGCGCGCGGCCAGCGCCATGCGATCGCTCATCGCGACCAGCGCGAGGCGGCGGTAGGGCGCGAGCRCGGCGCGCATCGACTGCGCGGCCTGCGCGGCGGCGGCCTCGGGCTCGCTGTCGTCGACGTGGGCCCAGAAGACGCGGCGCGCGTCGAAGCCATGCGCGCGCACCGCGTGGGCGTAGCCGCTCAGGCGTTCGGAGGTGATGAACGGGCTGCGCGCCGGGTCAGGGCAGAGGGCGCGTGCGCGCTCCGCCTCGTCCTGCGGGAAACCGATCACCAGCACCGCGTCGGGCCGGGCCGCGAGCGCATGGCCCATCGCGAGTGCGGCGCCCTGCCGGTCGTCCAGGCACACCGACGGCGTGCCCGGCACCTGGGTGTCGACCAGCACGATGGGTTTGTGGGCCGCCTGCACCTGCGGCACGATCTCGGGCCCGATCTCGGCGTGCACGATCAGCGCGTCGGCGGTGGTCTGGAACGCGGCCTGCAGCAGCAGCTGGCGGCCGAGCTTGGGGATCAGCTGCAGGCTCAGGCCGCGCAGGTCGAGCTGGCGCGTCACGCCGCGCAGGAAATCCAGGCTCAGCTCGTCGCCGAAGGCATAGCGCAGGTCGTGGTGGAAGACGACGGCCACCTCGCGCAACTCACGCCGGCGCAGCGCGCGCGCCATCATGTCGGGGCCGTAGTAGCCGAGTTCGCGCGAGCGGGCCAGGATCTCCTCGCGCAGGTCCTTCGACAGCTGCTCCGGCCGGTTGAACGCGTTCGATACCGTCGTGCGGCTCACGCCGAGGCTGGCGGCCACGTCGGCCAGCGTGAGTCGTGAACGTTCGGGAGCGGGTTTCGGCATCGGATCGACTATACCGACCCCCCTTAGCGCAGACGGCCGCCGCATGCATCGGCTTCGCGAATGGCCTCGGCCTCAAAAGGCCTCCTGACAACCACCGACAGCCGGATGGCGGCAGTCCTACGATGCCGGGCGTTTTCAGACGAATTCCGGCCCCATCCTGCCATCCCCCGAGGACATCCCCATGCTTTTCGAACCAACCACCCTGCGCTCACTGTCGCTGCGCAACCGCACCGTGATGTCGCCGATGACGCGCAACCGCGCCGTCGAGGCCAGCACGCCGAACGCCCTGATGGCCGAGTACTACGGCCAGCGTGCCGGTGCCGGGCTGATCGTCACCGAGGGCACGTCGCCGTCGCCGAACGGGCTCGGCTACGCCCGCATCCCCGGGCTCTTCAACGACAGGCAGGTGGCCGGCTGGAAGCTGGTCACCGATGCCGTGCATGCGCGCGGCGGCAAGATCGTGGTGCAGCTGATGCACACCGGCCGTGTCACGCACATCGCCAACCTGCCGGCCGGTGCCGAGGTACTGGGCCCGATGGCGGCGGTGCTGCCCGGCCAGATGTACACCGACACGCAGGGCATGCAGCCGCACAGTGTCCCGCGTGCGATGACCCAGGCGGACATCGACCACACCGTGGCCGAGTACGCAAAGGCGGGCGAACTGGCGATCGCGGCCGGCTTCGACGGCGTCGAGCTGCACGGCGCGAACGGCTACCTGATCGAGCAGTTCCTGAACGCCAACGTCAACCAGCGCACCGACGGCTACGGCGGCAGCGCGGCCGGGCGCAACCGCTTCGCGCTCGAAGTGGCACGGGCGGTCAGCGCGCGCATCGGTGCCGGCAAGGTCGGCATCCGGGTGTCGCCGCATGGCGCGTTCAACGCGACCGGCACGTTCGATGGCGTCGATGAACAGTACCTCGCGCTGGTCAAGGAGCTGTCGGCACTCGGCCTGCTGTACGTGCACCAGCTCGACCACTCGGCAGGGGGCGCGCCGCCGGTGCCGGCCAGCAGCAAGGCGGCACTGCGCGCGGCCTTCGACGGGCCGTACATCCTGGCGGGGGGCTTCGACCGGGCGAAGGCGGAGCAGGCGCTGCAGGCGGGTCAGGCCGACCTGATCGCGTTCGGCAAGCCATTCCTGGCCAACCCCGACCTGGTCGAGCGGATGCAGAAGAATGCGCCGCTCAATCCGCCGGACATGTCGACCTTCTACACGCCCGGTGCCAAGGGCTATACCGACTACGCCGTGCTGTAAGTCGCTCCAAGGTGTGGTGCGGTCCCGGATTGGCATCCGGGCTACGAACACTGGGTAACCAGTCATCTAGACGTCACGACGACGTCACACCGCGTTCCTACAGTGACTCCGGTTGTCCCACCCCGGAGTCCCCATGCACGCTCGCCACCTCCTCACGCCCCTGGCCCTGCTCGCCGCCGGCCTGGTCCACGCCGAGACCACGCTGACCGTCTACACCGCGCTCGAGGCCGACCAGATCAAGGCCTACCAGGCGCAGTTCGAGGCCGAGAACGCCGGCATCAAGATCAAGTGGGTGCGCGACTCCACCGGCATCATCACCGCCAAGCTGCTGGCCGAGAAGGCCGCTCCGCAGGCCGACGTCGTGATGGGCGTCGCCGCCAGCTCGCTGCTGGTGCTCGAGAAGGAAGGCCTGCTGCAGCCCTACACGCCCAAGGGCGTCGAGAAGCTGAACAAGACCTACGTCGACGATGCCAAGGTGCCCAGCTGGGTCGGCATGGACGTCTGGGGCGCGGCCATCTGCTTCAACACCGTCGAGGCCGCCAAGATCGGCCTGAAGAAGCCCGAGACCTGGAAGGACCTGCTCAAGCCCGAGTACCGCGGCAAGATCGTGATGCCCAACCCGGCCTCCAGCGGCACCGGCTATTTCGACGTCACCGCCTGGCTCAAAATGTACGGCGAGAAGGACGGCTGGGCCTACATGGACAAGCTGCACGACAACATCGGCCAGTACACCCACTCCGGCTCCAAGCCCTGCAAGCAGGCCGCCGCCGGCGAGTTCCCGATCGGCATCGCGTTCGAATACCGCGCTGCCAAGCTGAAGGAAGAAGGCGCGCCGATCGACCTGGTGTTCCCGAAGGACGGCATCGGCTGGGACGTGGAAGCCACCGCGGTGATGCAGGCCACCAGGAACCTGGACGCCGCGCGCAGGCTGGCCGACTGGTCGGCCTCGAAGAGCGCCAACGAGCTGTACGAGAAGAACTTCGCGATCGTCGCCTACCCCGGCGTCGCCAAGCCCAACCCGCTGATCCCCGCCAACTACGAACAACTGCTGATCAAGCAGGACCTGAAGTGGTCGGCGACCAACCGCGAACGCATCCTCGCCGAATGGACGCGCCGCTACGACGGCAAGTCCGAACCGAAGAAGTGACGCGCGCGTGCTGACGACGTCCGCGATCGAGGCGCTGTTCGCGCGCGAAGGCGCGTCGCTGTACGGCGGCGAGGCGATCAGCCAGGCCGAGCACGCGCTGCAGAGCGCCTGGGCGGCCGAGCAGCAGGGCGACGACGACGCGCTCGTCGTCGCCTGCCTGCTGCACGACCTCGGCCACCTGCTCAGCGCACAGCGCCACGATGAGCTGGCGCAGGGCATCGACGACCTGCACCAGCACATCGCCCTGCCCTTCCTGCGGCCCTGGCTGCCGGCCGACGTGGTGGAGCCGATCGGGCTGCACGTCGAGGCCAAGCGTTACCTGTGCGCGGTCGAGCCCGGCTATGCGGCGGCGCTGTCCGATGCGTCGAAGCACAGCCTGGCGCTGCAAGGCGGCCCGATGACGCCGCAGGCCGCCGCGGCCTTCGCGGCGCACCCGCAGGCCGCGCGCGCGATCCGGCTGCGGCGGCACGACGATGCGGCCAAGGTGGTCGGCCTGCGGACGCCGCCGCTCGCGCATTTCCTGCCGCGCCTGGACACGCTGCTGCGGGCCCGCGCATGAAACCGCAGGCCTTCCACGCCGGCGCGGCCCTGGTCGATGCGGACGCCGGCTGGCTGCGCTTCGACGGCATCGCCAAGCGCTTCGGCCGCTTCACGGCACTTGCCGGCATCGACCTCGCGGTGCGCCAGGGCGAGTTCGTCTGCCTGCTCGGCCCCTCGGGCTGCGGCAAGACGACGCTGCTGCGCATCCTGGCGGGGCTGGAGCAGCAGGACGCCGGCACGCTGTGGCTGGGCGGCCGCGACATCGGCCACCTGCCGCCGGCCGCGCGCCACTACGGCATCGTGTTCCAGTCGTACGCGCTGTTCCCCAACCTCGACGTCGCGGCCAACATCGGCTACGGCCTGCGCACCGACCGCGCCGCGAAGCAGYGCCGCGTGCAGGAGCTGCTGGACCTGGTGGGCCTGGCCGGCGCCGGCGCCAGGTACCCGGCCCAGCTGTCGGGCGGCCAGCAGCAGCGCGTCGCGCTCGCGCGGGCGCTGGCCACCTCGCCCAGCCTGTTGCTGCTGGACGAGCCCTTGTCCGCGCTCGACGCCCAGGTGCGCGAGCACCTGCGCCGCGAGCTGCGCAGCCTGCAGCGCAAGCTGGGCGTCACGACGCTGATGGTCACGCACGACCAGGAAGAGGCCCTCGCGCTGGCCGACACCATCGCGGTGATGAGCCAGGGCCGCATCGAGCAGGTCGGCACGCCCGAGCAGGTGTACCGCCAACCGGCCAGCCGCTTCGTCGCCGATTTCGTCGGCCGCGCCAACTGGCTGCCGGTGCAGCGCGATGCGCGCGGCGCGTTCCAGCTGGGCGGCGTGCGCATCGCCTGCGAGGACACGCTGGACGCCTCGGCCACCACCGCCACGCTGTTCTGCCGCCCGGAAGACGTGCGCGTGCAGCCGCACTGGCTGCCCGGCGCCAACACGCTGATGGCCCACGTCGACCGCGTCGACTTCATGGGCGGCGTGCGCCGCGCCAGCCTGTCGCTGTGCGCCGCGCACGACGTCGAGATCCTGGCCGACCTGGGCCCCAACGATGCCGGTTTCCACGCGCTGATCCCGGGCCAGCGCGTGCCGGTCACGCTGCAGCCGGAGCGCTTGCGGCTGTTCGAGGCGACGCCGCCGTGAGCGCGCTCGCGCTGTCGCGAGGGCCGCGCACGCTGCGCAGCCCCGACGAGCACCTGGCCGCCGCGGCGGTGTGGCTGCTGGCTGGCGTGTTCGTGCTGTTCCTCGCGGCACCGCTCGCGGCCATCCTGGTCAAGGCGGTGCAGGCGCCGGACGGCAGCTTCGCCGGGCTCGCGCAATTGACGTCGCTGCTCGCCGAAGCACGGCTGCGCGATGCGGTGTCGAACAGCGTGCTGCTCGCGCTGGCCACCACCGCGGTCGTGCTGCCGCTCGCGCTGGCCTTCGCGTTCGCGCTGACGCGCTCGCGCCTGTGGGGCCGGCCGGCGTGGCGCCTGGTCGCGCTGACGCCGCTGCTCGCGCCGTCGCTGATGCCGGCGATCTCGCTGGTCTACCTGTTCGGCAACCAGGGCCTGCTGAAGTCGTGGCTCGGCGGCACGCCGATCTACGGCCCGCTGGGCATCGTGATGGGCGAGGTCTTCTACACCTTCCCGCATGCGCTGCTGGTGCTGGCCACCGCGCTGGCGGTGGCCGACGCGCGGCTCTACGAAGCGGCCGAGACGCTGGGCGCCGGCAAGCTGCGCCGCTTCCTGACGATCACGCTGCCGAATGCGCGCTACGGGCTGGTGTCGGCCGGCATGGTGGTGTTCACGCTGGTCGTCACCGATTTCGGGGTGCCCAAGGTGATCGGCGGCCAGATCAACGTGCTGGCGCTCGAAGCCTACAAGCAGGTCATCGGGCAGCAGAACTTCGGCAAGGGCGCGGTGGTGGGGCTGCTGCTGTTGCTGCCGGCGCTGCTGAGCTTCTTCGTCGAGCGCCACCTCGCGCGGCGGCACGGCGCGTCGATGAGCGGGCGGTCGGTGGCCTACCGGGCCCGACGCAACCGCGTGCGCGACGTCGTGCTCGGCATCGTGTGCGGCGCCACCGCGCTGTTCCTGCTGGCGCTGCTGGGCGTCGCGGTCGCGGCCTCGCTGATCAAGCTGTGGCCGTACAACCTCGCACCGACGCTCGCGCACTTCGATTTCGACCATGTCGACGGCGGCGGCTGGGGCGCCTTCCGCAACAGCCTGAGCGTGGCGACGCTGACCGCGCTGGGCGGCACGCTGCTGGTCTTCGCCACCGCTTACCTGACGCTGAAGACACCGGCTCCGCGCGCACCGGCCGCGCTGATCCGCGCACTGGTGCTGCTGCCGATGGCCGTGCCGGGCCTGGTGCTGGGGCTCGGCTACATCTTCTTCTTCAACCACCCCGGCAACCCGCTGCATGCGCTGTACGGGAGCCTCGCGATCCTGGTGGCGGCCACGGTGATCCACTTCTACACGACGGCCCACCTGGCGATGGTGACCGCGCTGCGCCAGATCGACGGCGAGATCGAGGCGGTGGCGCGCAGCCTGAAGCGGCCGTGGTGGACGGCCTGCCTGCGCGTGACGCTGCCGATCAGCCTGCCGGCGCTGCTGGACGTCGCGCGCTACCTCTTCGTCTCGAGCATGACGACGGTCAGCGCGGTGGTCTTCCTCTACACGCCCGACACCACGCTGGCGTCGATCGCGGTGCTCAGCATGGACGACGCCGGCGACACCGCCGCGGCGGCGGCGATGGCGACGCTGATCGTCGCCAGCTCGCTGCTTGCCACCTTGCTGATCAACGCGCTGGCCGCCTGGCTCGGCCGACGCTCGCAGGCCTGGCGTGCCTGATCCCTTGTTGCAACCCGGATGCTTTCGATGCGTGAACCCCTGCTGCTGACCCCCGGCCCGCTGACCACCAGCCTGGCCACCAAGATGGCGATGCTGACCGACTGGGGCTCGTGGGACAGCGGCTTCAACGCGTTGACGGCCAACGTGTGCCGGCGGCTCCTGGCGCTGATCGATGGCGGCGACGACTTCGTCTGCGTGCCGCTGCAGGGCTCGGGCACCTTCGCGGTCGAGGCGGCCATCGGCAGCCTGCTGCCGCGCGACGGCAAGCTGCTGGTGCTGGTGAACGGCGCCTACGGCCAGCGCATGGCGCGGCTGACCGAGGTGATGGGCCGCGCGGTACAGGTGCTGGACTTCGGCGAGACGAATGCCGTCGACCCGGCGCGCGTGGCCGATGCGCTGGCCGCCGATGCCGGCATCACGCACGTCGGCGTGATCCAGTGCGAGACCAGCACCGGCATCCTGAACCCGCTGCCGGCGGTGGCCGAGGTGGTCGAGCGCGCCGGCCGGCGATTGATCATCGACGCGATGAGCGGCTTCGGCGCGCTGCCGCTGTCGGCGCGCACGCTGCGCTTCGATTCGGTGATCGCCAGCAGCAACAAGTGCCTGGAAGGCGTGCCGGGCATGGGCTATGTGCTGGCCCGCGAGAGCGCGCTGGCGCAGGCGCAGGGTCGGGCGCATTCGCTGTCGCTCGACCTGCACGACCAGTGGCGCTACCTGCAGAAGACCGGCCAGTGGCGCTACACGCCACCGACGCACGTGGTGGCCGCCCTGGCCGCGGCGCTCGACCAATATGACGCCGAGGGCGGCCAGCCGGCACGCCTGGCCCGCTACCGCGCCAACTGCGAGGCGCTGCTGGCGGGGCTGCAGCGGCTCGGGCTGCGCAGCTTCCTGCCGGCGGCGATCCAGGCGCCGATCATCGTCACGGTGCATGCGCCGCAGGATGCGCGCTGGAACTTCAGCGACTTCTACCAGCGCGTGAAGACGCGCGGCGTGGTGCTGTACCCCGGCAAGCTGACCGCGCTCGAGACCTTCCGCGTCGGCTGCATCGGCGCCATCGGCCGCGCCGAGATCGAGCACGCGGTCGACGCGATCGGCCACGCGCTCGACGAGATGGACCTTCAAGCCTCCCGCTGACCATGCATTCCACACCCTGCCGCCACATCCGCCGCTACCAGGGCCCGCTGCAGGCCGTCGTCTTCGACTGGGCCGGCACGCTGGTCGACCATGGCTCGTTCGCGCCGACGCAGGTGCTGATCGACGCCTTTGCCGGCTTCGGCATCGAGATCTCGCTGGCCGAGGCGCGCGTGCCGATGGGCCTGGCCAAGTGGGACCACATCCAGGCGCTGGGCCGCCAGCCCGGCGTGGCCGCGCGCTGGCAGGCGCGCTTCGGCCGCGCGATGGAGCGCGCGGACGTCGACGGCCTCTATGCCGCCTTCATGCCGCTGCAGGTGGAGCGGGTCGCGCAGTATTCGACGCTGATCCCCGGCGCGCTGGAGGTGGTTGCGGCGCTGCGCGCGCGCGGCCTGAAGCTGGGTTCGTGCTCCGGCTACCCGCGGGTCGTGATGGACAGGCTGCTGCCGCATGCCGCCGCGCAAGGGCTGCGGCTGGACCACGCGGTGGCCACCGACGACCTGAAGCCCGGTGGCCGCCCCGGCCCGTGGATGGCGCTGGCCAACGTGATCGAGCTGGGCATCGACGAGCTGGCCGCGTGCGTGAAGGTCGACGACACGGTGCCGGGCATCGAGGAAGGGCTGGCGGCCGGCATGTGGACGATCGGGCTGTCGCTGTCCGGCAACGAGACCGGGTTGACGCTGCCGGAGCTGCAGGCGCTGGCGCCGGCCGAGGTGCAGGCGCATCGCCGCCGCGCGGCGCTGAAGCTCGCGCAGGCGGGCGCGCATGGGGTGATCGACAGCGTGGCCGACCTGCCGGCCGTGCTGAACGAGATCGAGGCGCGGCTCGCGCGCGGCGAGCGGCCGTGAGCGCCGGCCGGCTGGCGATCGTCGGCGCGGGTGTCGCCGGGCTGGCGCATGCCTGGGCGGCGGTGCGGCGCGGCTGGCAGGTGACGGTGTTCGAGCGCGATGCGCGCGCCGTCGGTGCGTCGGTGCGCAACTTCGGGCTCGGGCTGGTGGTCGGCCAGCCGGCAGGCGAGATGCTGGCCCTGGCGCGGCGCAGCCGGGTGCTGTGGCTCGAGCTGCTGCCGGCCATCGGGGCCTGGCACAAGGCCGAAGGCAGCCTGACGGTGGCGCGCACCGCCGATGAATGGGCGCTGCTGCAGGCCTTCCAGGCGGCCCGGGGCGGCCGGTACGCGACGCAGTTGAAGACGGCCGCGCAGATCGCCGATCAGCAGCTGAACGGCATCGGCGGGCTGTGGAGCCCGGACGAGATCGCCTTCGAGGCGCGCGAGGCGATCCCGGCGCTGGCACGGTGGCTGGCCGAACGGCATGGCGTCGAATTCCACTTCGACACGCAGGTCCACGCGATCGGCTTGCCGCAGGTCGACACGAGCCGCGGGCGCTTCGCCGCCGACCGCGCCATCGTCTGCAGCGGATCGGACTTCCAGACCTTGTACCCCGAGGCCTTCGCGCCGCTCGGGCTGCAGCGCTGCGCGCTGCAGATGCTGCGGCTGGCGGCCCCGGGGCCACGCTACGGCCCCGCGTTGCTGACCGGCCTGTCGTGCCTGCACTACCCGTCGTTCGTCGGCGTGGACGGCATCGAGGCATTGCGGGACCGGGTGCGGCAGGACACGCCGGCCTTGGCCGAACACGGCATCCACCTGATCGTGCAGCAGCTGGGCGAGCGCGGCGAGCTGGTGGTGGGCGATTCGCACCGCTATGGCGACACCGTCGCGCCCTTCCACGACGAGCGCATCGACGAGCTGCTGCTGGCGCTGGCCGGTGCGCTGCTGGGCCAGCCGTTGCGCGTGCTGCAGCGCTGGCAAGGCGTGTACGCGAGCGGGCCGCGGCCGTTCGAGGTGCTGCAGCCGGCGCCCGGCGTGCAGGCGGTGGCGATCACCGCCGGGGTCGGGATAAGCATCTCGCCGGCGCTGGCGGAACAGGTGCTGGATTCATGAGCACCAGCCTGCCGATCTCGCGCAGCGCGGGCGTCTCGATCTGGCTGCAGATCGAGAAGGCGCTGGCCGACGACATCCTCGGCGGGCGCCTGACCGGCCGCCTGGCCAACGAACTGGAGCTGGCCGGCCGCTTCGGCGTCAACCGCCACACGGTGCGCCAGGCCGTCAAGGCGCTGGCCGAGCGTGGGCTGGTCGAGGTGCTGCACGGCCGCGGCACCTTCGTGCGCGAGGAAGCGATCGACTACGCGCTCGGCCGTCGCAGCCGCTTCGCGCACAGCCTGGCCAAGGCGCGCCGCGTCGGCAGCAGCCGGTTGACGCACGACGCCGAGCTGGTGCCGGAGGCCGACGTGCTGGCGCTGCTGGAGCTGCCCGCCGGTGGCCGCGTGGTGCAGGTGGATTCGCTGGACGTGGTGGACGACAAGGTGGTGGGCGTGTGCACGCAGTACTTTCCGCTGCCGCGCTTTGCCGGCATCGCGCAGGCCTACCGCGAGCTCGGCAAGACGCACCTGGCGCTGGCACGATGGGGCGTCGGCGAGTTCGAACGCCGACTCGGGCGGGTCACCGCGAAGCTGCCCGAGCGGGCGGTGGCGCGGCAACTGAAGCAGTCGGCGGCGACGCCGATCCTGTACGTCGAGAGCGTCTATGTCGACGCCGCGGGGCGGCCGATCGAGTACGGGATCTCGCGGTTCAACAGCGCGATGGTGCAGGTGATCGTGGAGCCGTGAGGCGGGAATGCACCCATCGCTGGCTGGCCGGCCCACGAGGCGCCAATCCAAACCCGCCGAAAGCAATCACTGGCTATCGGCGTGACGTATGGCACAACCGGTTGCACCATGCGCCCGGTGTTAGGCTCAAATGCGTTTCCAATCGCCCCACCCCCACGCCCGCGCCCGCCGATGCCCGAAGAATTCCGCGATCCGACCCCGAAGCCTGCGAGCGTCGTGTTCGCCCGCATCCGGGAGTTCGGCAGCGCTTCGGTGGCCGAGCAGGCGACGCTGAAGGCCCGGCTCGAAGCCCGCGCCGCCGATGCGCTGGACGCGGTTCCAGCCAGCGAGCGCATCGTGCTCGACGCGCGCGACGGCCTGGCCATCGTCATCACCGCCGATCCGCTGGTCGCTTTCGACGTCGCGCAGCGCCTCGCGCGCAAGAGCCGCAGCCGGCGCTGCGTGGTCGGGCTGAACCATGGCGCGGTCAAGCTGGTGTCCGATGCCCACGGCGAGCCGGCGTTGATGGGCGACGGCCTGAGCACCGCCGCCGCCATCGCCACCTTCGCCAAGCCCGGCCGCATGCTGGCCACGCGCAGCTTCCGCGACGCGCTGGACGTCAATTCGCCCGGCGCGGCACGCCGCCTCGAACTGGCCGGCACTTCGATCGACGACCAGGTGCGCACCCACGAGCTGTTCGCGATCAACCCGCAGGCCAGCCTGCAGTACCAGCGCCGGCTGCTGCTGGCCGGCGTGATCGGCAGCGCGCTGTTGATCGGCGGCGGCATCGCGGTGCGCTACGGCCTGGAGCAGTGGCACGACGTGCCGCAGGCGGCCGTCATCGTGCTGGACGTGCGCCCGCAGGCCGACGTGTCGGTCGACGGCGAGCGCAAGGGCAGCACGCCGCCGCTCACGCAGATCGAGCTGGCCGCCGGCCCGCACACGATCGAGTTCAACGCCAACGGCTTCCCGCCGTACAGTACCGAGGTGCAGGTTTCGCCGGGCGAACGCATCACGCTGCAGTACCGTTTTGTCGCCGCCAAGCCGCCCAGGGCCGCCAAGCCCGCCAAGCCGGGCTTCTGGCAAGACCTGCGCCGCAAGCTCGGGGGCTGAGCCATGAACTCACCGGACACCGTCATCCACACCTACATCGACCCGCGCATCCCGACCCAGCTGGGCCGCTACCGCATCCAGTCGGAGTTGGGCCGCGGCGCGATGGGCGTGGTCTACCGCGCCGATGACGAGCAGTTGGGCCGCCCGGTCGCGCTGAAGACGCTGTACATGGGCGAGGACGCCGCCGCCGAGCACGCGGTGCGCTTCCAGCAAGAGGCCCGCGCCGCCGGCGGGCTGAACCACCCGAACCTGGTCACGGTGTACGACGTCGGCCGCGACGGCGACTGGGCCTACCTGGCGATGGAGCTGCTCGAAGGCGTCGAGCTGCGCGACCGGCTGGCCAGCGGGCGGGTGTCGCTCGCGATGGCGGTCGACATCGTGCGCCAGGTGGCGCTGGGCGCCGGCGTCGCGCACGCGCGCGGCGTCGTGCACCGCGACATCAAGCCGGCCAACATCATGCTGGTGCACGGCCGCCACGCGAAGCTGATGGACTTCGGCATCGCGCGCATCCCGACCTCGGACGTCATCACGCAGACCGGCACCATCCTCGGCTCGCCCAAGTACATGTCGCCGGAACAGATCGCCGGCAACGAGATCGACCACCGGGCCGACATCTTCTCGCTCGGCGTCGTGCTGCACGAGATGCTGACCGGCACCACGCCCTTCAATGGCGCCGACGTGAACCAGCTGATGTACGCGATCGGCCACGCCGAACCGCCGATCCCGAGCCGGCTGAACCCGGAGGTGCCGGTGGTGCTGGACCTGATCGTCGCGAAGACGCTGGCCAAGGCCCCGGCCGACCGCTACCAGAGCGCCGAGGCGCTGGCCGCCGACCTGCTGGCCTGCCGCAGCGGGCTGACCGGCGCGCCCGACGACGAGACCGACGCCGATGCGCCGCTGAGCGCCGGCGTGTCGATGACCTCGTTCACGCCGCTCGCGCAGAGCTTCGCGACCACGCAGTCGATGACGCGCGCGTCGTTCGCACCCGACATGGCGCTGCTGTCGGTGTCGCGCCGCTTCGATTCGAGCGCGGCGATCGAGCGGCTGCGCGGCGGCGACCTGCTGGCCCCGCCGCCACCGCCGCGCAAGCGCTGGCGCAAGGGTCCGTGGCTGCTGGCGGCGACGCTGGCGGCGGCCTTGTTCACCAGCCTGGCGATCGTCTTCGGCTAAGGCGGATACTGGGCGGCTCACCGCTTGCCCGCCCGCCGCATGAACCACCGCGCACTGCCCGCTGCCCTGGCGCTTCACGCGCTCGCCTTTACCTGCTGCCAGGCCGGCGCGCAACAGGTGCTGCCCCCCGTCACCGTGACGGCCACCCGCACCGAGACGCTGCGCTTCGACGTGCCCGGCTCGATCGACGTCGTCGACGGCGAGATGCTGCGCGATGGGCGGCTGCAGGTCAACCTCTCCGACGGCCTGGCCGGCGTGCCCGGGTTGCAGGCGCGCGACCGGCAGAACTACGCGCAGGACGTGCAGATCTCGCTGCGCGGCTTCGGCGCGCGCTCGACCTTCGGCATCCGCGGCGTGCGGCTGTACGTCGACGGCATCCCGGCCACGCTGCCCGACGGCCAGGGGCAGATCAGCAACGTCGACCTGAACTCGGTCGAACGCATCGAGGTGCTGCGCGGGCCGTTCTCGGCGCTGTATGGCAATTCATCGGGCGGCGTGCTGCAGGTCTTCACCGAAGAAGGCCGGGGCCGGCCCGAGCTCGGCTTCGGCATCGCTGCCGGCAGCGATGGCGCGATGCGCACCAGCACCAAGCTGTCCGGTGCCGAAGGCCGGCTGAGCTACCTGCTGAGCGCGAGCCATTTCGAGACCGACGGCTACCGCGACCACAGCGCCGCGCGACGCGACATCGGCAACGCGAAGCTGGTGTGGCGCGCCGACGAGGACACCCGGTGGACCGTGGTGCTGAACAGCGTGGCGCTGCCGCTGGCGCAGGATCCGCTCGGGCTGACGCGCGCCGGCTTCGACGCGAACCCGCGCGGCGTGGACGCGGTGGCCACCGACTTCGACACCCGCAAGACGGTGTCGCAGACGCAGGCCGGCATCGTGGTCGAGCGACGCCTGTCGGCCATCAACTCGATCCGGGTGATGGTGTACGGCGGGCATCGCCGCACCGAGCAGTTCCAGTCGATTCCGGTCGCGACGCAGGCCAACCCGCTGCATCCCGGCGGCGTCATCGACCTGCGGCGCGACTACAGCGGCACCGACTGGCGCTGGACCACGAAGACGCAGCTGGCGGACCAGCCGGTCACGCTGGTCGGCGGGTTGGCCTACGACCGGCTGCGAGAGCTGCGGCAGGGGTACCTCAACTTCACCGGCGATGCGACGGCGCCGAACCGCGGCCAGCGCGGCGCAATGCGGCGAGACGAGACCAACTTCGTCAACAACCTGGACCCTTATGTGCAGGCGTCGTGGCAGCCGAGCGCCGACTGGACGCTGCACGCCGGCGTGCGGCACAGCCGCGTGCGCTTCGAATCGCACGACAACTACATCGCCGGTGCCAACCCGGACGACAGCGGCCGCGCCGACTACAGCGCGACGCTGCCGGTGCTGGGCGTGCTGTGGGCGTTGAGCCCGTCGCTGCACCTGTACGCGACAGCGGGCAAGGGCTTCGAGACGCCGACGCTGAACGAGCTGGGCTACCGGCCCAACGGCGCGACCGGATTGAATTTCACGCTGCAGCCGGCGACGAGCCGCAGCCTGGAGCTGGGCGTGAAAAGCCGCTTCGACGGTCTCGGCGAACTGAATGCGGCGGTGTTCCAGACCCGTACCTCGGACGAGATCGTCACGCTGACCAACACCGGCGGGCGATCGACCTTCCAGAATGCGGGCAGCACGCGGCGCAGCGGGCTGGAGCTGGGCGCCGTCGCCGCGCTCCCCGAACCGTGGAAGGCGCAGGCGGCGCTGACCTGGCTCGACGCGCGCTACCGCGAGGCCTTCATGACCTGCACCGCGACGCCGTGCGCGGCACCGAACGTGCAGATCGCGTCAGGCCAGCGCATCCCGGGCATCGCGCGCAGCAGCCTGCAGGCGAGCCTGGCGTGGGCGCCACCGCAAGGCTGGCGTGCGGACTTGGAATTGCGCGCGCTGAGCAAGGTGTATGTCAACGACTTGAACACGGACGCCGCTGGCGGGCAAGCCACCGTCGGAGCCAGCGTCGGACACGTGCTGGTGCTCGGCGCGTGGCGCTTCAGCGGCTTCGCGCGGGTCGACAACATCTTCGATCGCAATTACGCAGGGTCGGTGATCGTCAATGAAGGCAATGGGCGGTATTTCGAGCCGGCTCCCGGGCGCAATTGGCTGGGCGGCGTGTCGGGCAGCTACCGGTTCTAGCGCTGTTCCCCGCAGTGGTACGGGTATGCAAACGTCGCTGGCGGGCCACGGCGTCATCGGCTCCGCTGGTGCGGCGCATCACATGCAGTCCCTAACGCGGCGAGAACCTGTCGCCGTCGCGCTCGAGCGGGAGGACCTCTTCATAGCCCGGAACAAAAGCGGCAGACAAGCCATCCCCGATCGATGTCCCGGGTTGTGCCGTCCAGCCGGAGAAGACCGCGGTACCCGCCGATGAGGTTCGTGCGAAGAGCTTGACCACGCAATCCCGGCCCTGCGTCACGTTCCTCCGCTCTCGGGGAACGAGGCCCATCCACGCTGCCATCACCTCGGCATCAGCCAGTGGCCGATAGATCCATTGCGACGGCCGCGCGTCGAAATTGACCACTTCAACCACCTCGACACGAACCTCGGGGGCCTTCCTGCTCGACGCCTGGTCCCTCGCATGCCATGCGGCCAAGGCGACGAGCAACACGGTCACGGCGACTGCGGCCCATGCAATCCTTCGGAGCGAGTTGCGACCATACAAGTGGGCAAGGAGCAACTTCATCTGTTGTCGATCCATGACAGGCGAACCCAGTGTTGCACACTCGATGCCTTGACATATGAAGCGGCTGACTCGATGAAGAAACTGGTGCTGATCCCGCTTGCGATTGCCGCCTCGCTCTGGCTGCTGGCCCAGGGTCTGAAGGAATATGCCAGGCGTGGCCGTGAAGTCCTGGGGCACGTGCTCGAGGTGGAGAACTTCCAGGCTCCCCCGGCCACTTGGAGATTCAAGCCTCTGCCGGACGCGGAGGTCATGGCCGTCTGGTTCGGCGGCGGGCCTGGCGACACGGCGACACTTCACTCGGGCGGGCACTGCATGGGGTACGCCTTCACGCGAACCGTGGCCGATGGCTCATTTCACCTGCCCGCGTGGAAGGCGCCATGGGGGGTCGCGGTGGTTGATGGTGTCGCCTATGCGTATGCGGCAGGATTCATCGAACTGACGTCCTTCAACGTCAATGCGCCGGGATTGTCGTTCGCCGCCGGTCAGCACCTGATGCGCAGGGCTGCCCCGGGCGAAATACCGGATCAAAGAGAAGGCAAGTACCCACCCCTCGATTCATGCCCGCGCGTGCCGTCTCAATAGGTCTTGTACGCCAGAAATTTCCCACTCATCACGATGCTGACCCGATCGCCCGCCGGGTTCGGCTCGCGCTGCAGGTCCATCTTGAAATCAATGGCGCTCATGATCCCGTCGCCGAACTCTTCATGGATCAATTCCTTGAAGGTCGTGCCATACACGCTGACCAATTCGTAGAAGCGATAGATCAGCGGATCCGTCGGCACCGCGCTCGGCAGCGAGCCCTTGTACGGCACCACGCACAACCACTTCTGCTCGGCATCGCTCAACCCGAAGATCTCGCCGACCACGCCGGCCTGCTGCGGCGTCAGCGTCATCTGGCCCAGGCACGCGGCCGTCGTCCATTCCTTGCTCAGGCCGACCTTCGCGGCCACGTCGGACCATTTCAGTCCCTTGGCGACCTTGGTCGCGATGATCTTCTCGGTGACGTCGAGGCGGCTCATGGCATCTCCTGGGTGGGGTAGGTCACCACGACAAGCAACGATCGTGCTCGGCGAAGGGGCATGCCCCCTTCGCCCACGCCCGCCCGGCGCTTGGCGGAAAATCCCCCGCTTCCGCCGCAACGACTCCCGAAAGAGCCCCCATGAGCGCCACCTTCGACACCTACCCCGACACCCGCCTGCTGATCGACAACCAATGGGTCGATGCCAGCGGCGGCAAGACGCTGGACGTGCTGAACCCCGCCACCGGCACGGCCATCGGCAAGGTCGCCCACGCCTCGACGGCCGACCTCGACCGCGCCCTCGCTGCCGCGCAGCGCGGCTTCGAGACCTGGCGCGTCACTCCCGCGCACGAGCGCGCCAACGTGATGCGCCGCGCCGCCGCGCTCTTGCGCGAGCGTGCCGACGGCATCGCCCGCCTGATGACGCAGGAGCAGGGCAAGCCGCTGGCCGAGGCGCGCGTCGAGGTGCTGGCCGGTGCCGACATCATCGACTGGTTCGCCGACGAAGGCCGCCGCGTCTACGGCCGCATCGTGCCGTCGCGCAACCTGGCCGCGCAGCAGCTGGTGCTGAAGGAGCCGGTCGGCCCGGTCGCCGCCTTCACGCCGTGGAACTTCCCGATCAACCAGATCGTGCGCAAGCTCGGCGCGGCGCTGGCCAGCGGCTGCTCCTTCCTGGTGAAGGCGCCCGAGGAAACCCCGGCATCACCCGCCGCGCTGCTGGCCACTTTCGTCGACGCCGGCATCCCGGCCGGCGTGCTGGGCCTGGTGTTCGGCAACCCGGCCGAGATCTCGGCCTACCTGATCCCGCACCCGGTGATCCGCAAGGTCACCTTCACCGGCTCGACGCCCATCGGCAAGGAACTGGCCGCGCTGGCCGGCCGCCACATGAAGCGCGTGACGATGGAGCTGGGCGGCCACGCGCCGGTGATCGTCGCCGAAGACGCCGACGTCGCGCTCGCGGTCAAGGCCGCCGGCGGCGCCAAGTTCCGCAATGCGGGCCAGGTCTGCATCTCGCCGACGCGCTTCCTGGTGCACAGCAGCCTGAAGGACGAGTTCTCGCAGGCGCTCGTGAAGCACGCCGAGAAGCTGAAGCTCGGCGACGGCCTGGCCGAAGGCACCACGCTCGGCCCGCTGGCCAACGCGCGCCGCCTCGGCGCGATGGCCAAGGTGGTCGACGACGCGCGCAAGCGCGGCGCCACCGTCGCGACCGGCGGCGAACGCATCGGCAGCAGCGGCAACTTCTTCGCGCCCACGGTGCTGGTCGACGTGCCGCTCGAGGCCGACGTCTTCAACAACGAGCCCTTCGGCCCGGTGGCCGCGGTGCGCAGCTTCGAGACGCTGAACGAGGCCATCGCCGAAGCCAACCGCCTGCCCTTCGGGCTGGCCGGCTACGCTTTCACGCGCTCGATCAAGAACGCGCACCAGCTGGCGCAGCGCCTCGAACTGGGCATGCTGTGGGTCAACCAGCCGGCCGCGCCGGTGGCCGAGATGCCGTTCGGCGGCGTGAAGGATTCGGGCTACGGCACCGAAGGCGGGCCGGAGGCGATGGAGGCCTACCTGGTCACCAAGAGCGTGTCCATCATGGCCGTTTGATCGATGGCTTGACCGATGGGCCCGGGGTCTGCCCGACCCCGAGGTTCATCGCGTTCAGGATGTCGCCGTTGTCCTGCGACAGCTCCCACGCGAACACACCGGCCAGCCCGTGCTCGACGGCGAAGCGGCCCTTGCGCAGCACGGTGCGCGGGTCGTCGTAACCGACGTACTGCTGCTCGCGTGCATTCCACAGCGCGTACGACTGCGTCGCCTTGTCGAACACCACGCGCCAGCCTGGTGTGCCGGCGCCGCGGGGGCCGAGCCAGCTGCCGGCCAGCTCGCGGTAGGTGATGTCGCCTTCCTTGCCGGGGAAGATGCCGATGCGCGGCACGCCGTTGAAGCCGTTCGGCCCCGGCCCCTTCACGCCCGAGAAACCGCGTCCGTACATCGCGACGCCGGCCACCAGCTTGTTCGCCGGCACGCCGGCCCGCGTCATCACGCGCACCGCGCCTTCGAGGCTGTCGTGGCTGTCGGGTGTCGGGCTCTTCAACGGCGTGTGGTGACCGGCCAGCGGCGTCCAGCTGCCGGCGAAGTCGTAGGTCATCATGAAGACGAGGTCCATCACCTTGGCCGCATCGGCATGGTGGACCTTGGCGACCAGCGACTCGGTGGTGTTGATCGCGGCCGTCAGCAGGTAGCGCCGGCCGGTCTGCGCCGACAGGCCCTCGAGTGCGCGGCGCAAATCAAGCATCAGGTCGGCATAGCCCTGCCCGTCGGCCGGCGTGCCGAGCGCGACGCCGTTGGCGCTGCCGTTCGAGGTGGGGTGCTCCCAGTCGATGTCGATGCCGTCGAAGGCCGGGTGCTGCTGCAGGAACTGCGCGGCCGAGGCGGCGAAGACGGCGCGCCGCGCGGGGTCGTTGGCAAGGTGGAAGAACGGGTCGGAGCCACCCCAGCCACCCACCGAGGCCAGCACCTGGGCCTGCGGTGCGCGCTGCTTGAAGCGGGCGAAGGCGGCGTCGAACGGGTCTTCGCGCGCGGAGCTGGCGAGCTGGAAGTCGGCCTTGCCTTCGCACGCCGCGGCGTCCTGAGGCAGCTGGCCCGGGCCGCAGATGTGCAGGAAGGCGTAGAGCACGTGCGTCAGGTTGCCGGCCGGCACGCGGTCGAGCAGCTCGGGTGGCTGCCAGTTCGGCACGTAGACGCCGACGACCTTGCCGCTGGTGGGCGTGAAGGCGCGCGGCTGGCCGGTGAAGAGGCGGGACGGTTCGGCCGCCACGGCGGCGCCGGCCGCCAGTGCAAGGGCCAGGGTCATCGATCGGATTCGGGTCATGGGCAGTCTCTTCTCGGGGGTTCAGGCCAGGCGGCGCGCGACATCGGCTCGCTGCAGCGCCGCGGTCATCCAGCGCCGCAGCGCGGCATCGGACAGCGAGGTCGGGATCGAGCGCGCGATCATCCGGTACACCGCGCCGCGCGTCACCTTGACGCGCGTCGACGGGTCGAGCCAGCCGGGCGCCGTCAGCAGCAGTTCCAGCGACGCGAGGCCCAGCATCAGCGGCCACAGCGAAGCCAGCCGCAGGCGCAGGCTGCCGGCCGGGATGCCGAGCACGTAGTCGGCGGCCTGGCGGTAGCCGTCGAGCGCACGCGTGCTCAGCTCGGCCAGCACCGGCCGCGCGGCATCGCGTCGCGTCGGGTCGAGCAGGTCGGCCACCTGCACGCCATGGCGCGCCAGCACCTCGACGGGCAGGTAGCAGCGCCCGTTGGCCAAGTCCTCGGCCGCGTCGCGCAGCACGTTCGTCATCTGCAGCGCCTGGCCATAGGCCACGCCCTTCGCGACCATCGCGTCATGTGGCCAGGCCTGCAGCTCGGGGCGATGGCGCACCGCGACGTCGGTCCAGAACTCGCCGACGCAGCCAGCCACCAGGTAGGTATAGCGGTCGAGTTCGTCCATCGCCTGCAAGGGCACCGGCGCACCGGCACGGCCGGCCTCGAAGCGCTGCAGGTCGAAGCACATGCCGTCGGTCAGGGTCATCACGACGCGCCGGATGTCGGCGGCGTCGCTGGGCGGCTGCTGGTCCAGCAGCGCCAGCGCATCCGGCACTGCGGCCATCAGCGCGGCCTCCGCGGGATCCTGCGGAACCTCGACGTCCGGTGACCATGCACCGCCGTTCAGCTGGTCGCGCAGGTGCTGCAGCCGGACCAGCCGCTGCGGGGAGGGGCTGCCGGGCGTGTCGGCGATGGTGTCGGCTGCCCGCGCCAGCAGGTAAGCCAGGCTGACGGGAGCCCGCATGCCCTCCGGCAAGATGCGCAGGCTCAGGTAGAACGAGCGCGAGACGCGCTTCAGCAGCTCGCCGAGCAGCAGATCGGAAGAAGTGGGCATGGGCACGCAATGTAGCGTGGCCGGTGCGATCATCCGGCGACAGACAGCAGGCTGGTCGCCCGGATGCCAATCCGGGATTCGTCGGTCACTTGCCAGGCTGCTCCCGGATTGCGCTGCGCTCCATCCGGGCTACGA
>NZ_JBFUEB010000119.1:0-18234 GCF_056404395.1 Rhizobacter sp. P2_D12
CCTCCAGCGCGCGCCTTCGGGCAGCGGTTGCGGCAGCAGCGCGCGCGCCAGGCTGCCCTGCAGGCTGACCAGCGCGACGCCGTCGCTGTGCGCCCAGCTGAGCGTGATGCCTTCGGTGCCGCGGGCGGCTTCGGGGTCGGTGCTGTTCTCGGCGAAATGGCCGATTGGCGGGTCGTCCGGCCAGGCCACCGGCACCACGCGGTCGACGAACACCTGGGCCTTTTCCAGCGCCGCCAGCTCGCCGGTCAGCCACAGCCGGTCGGTCGCGGCGATCCAGGCCGGCTGGCCGGCCACGGCCTCGGGCGCCACGGCCAGGTGCACCGCGTCGGCATCGTCGAGCAGCGCCTCTTCGAGCACGCCGGTCAGCGCGGCGCGCAGCCGGGCGGCGGGGGCTTTCGGCAAGGTGATGCGGTGCCAGCTGACGTCGGTGTCGGCCAGCACCGCCACGACGACGCTCGCCTTCGGCAGCAGCGACGCGGCGCAGCGGCCCTGCGTCGCCATCGACAGGCCGTCGGGCGACATCGCGTAGACGTACTCGGCGCCCTGGCCGTCCGACGCGGCCCTGTCCTGGCTGCTGGCACGCAGCCGGGGGCGGGGCGGGATCTGGATGACGAGTGTGCTCATGAGGGGCGCGATGTGGGCTGCGGCATTGTAGGCATGCGGCGCGCGCAAACCTTAACAAATCAACGACTTACGGTGTCTTGTTGTAGTAGTTCCTGCGACAGCGTGGCGGCGCCGTCGCGGCTTGTCAATTGCTGCTCTCCAGGGAGCTCACGCGTTCGCGCGACAACGGGGTGACGGAGGTGCCCCGGCGCTCGACGACCGAGCGCTGTTCGAGCACCTGGTCGGCGAGCCGCAGGCGGCCGCGCACTTCGAAGAAACTGGTGGTCACGCCGACCTGCGCGGCGTTCAGCGCCGGCGTGTTGGCGGCCAGGTTGGACTGGATGTCGGTCATCGCCTTGAACGGCGTGCGCTGGCGCACCTGCACCAGGCGCTCGGCGCTGCCCAGGTCGAGCCCGGGAATCACCGCGGCCAGCACTTCCTTGCTGGCGGTGTTGGCGTTGACCGGGGTGCGGATCGGCAGGATCGTCACATAGGGCTCGAGGCGTGCCAGCGCGGTCGGGTCGACGCCCAGCCAGCCCAGTTGGTCGAAGCGCCGGGGCAGCAGCGGCGCATTGGCGGTGCCGGCCGGCGCGCTGGCCCCCGGCGCGGCCGGTGTCGCGGCCAGCAGGCCCTTGGCGATGTTGTCGGCCACCGTCACGGCCACGTTGACCTTCTCGCACAGCCGGCGGAAGGCCAGCAGGTCGGGTTCGCTGACCTTGCCGGCATCGACCAGGTTGGTCAGGTTGAAGCGGGCCTGCAGGTCGGTGATGGCACCGGACAGGAAGGCGTCGGGCGCGTCGTCGGTGTTGTCCTTGTCGGCCGCGAGGAAGGTCGACAGCCGCGCTTCCTCGAGCGGCACGGCCCACGGTTCGCCCAGGTGGTCGGCGCCGCCGGCCTTGGCGTCTTCCTTCAGGATGATGCGCGACCAGTCGAGCGCCCCCGACAGCATCCAGGCCGACTGCTGGCGCGCGCGCTCGGCGGTCTCGACCTGCACCGCGCGCCACTGCTGCCAGACCATCGACACCGCCAGCGTCGCGACCAGCGTGACGATGATCATCGCCATCAGCAGCGCGGCGCCCTGCTGGTGTCGGTGGCTCGGGCGGCGCGTCATTGCGGACCGATCGTCACGTCGCGCGTGACGTTGCCGGCGAAGCCGCTGCCTTCGCCGAAGCTCAGCACCAGCCGCACGCCCTGCGGCAGCGGCGTCGTGACGACGCCGGCATTGGTGTTGGGATCGGCGCTGGACTGCGCGTTGGTCCAGGCGGTTCCGCGGAAGTAGTAGACCTGCCAGTCGGACAGGCCGGTCAGCGTGCGCAGCTGGCCGACCTCGTTGCCGAGGAACTGCTGGCTGGCCAGCCAGTTCTGCTTCAGTTCGTTGGCCGTCGTGACCACCGGGCTGGCCCAGCGCAGCCAGGTGCCGCCGCGCAGCGACCACACCACCATCTGCAGCCCGCCGGGCGCGCGCCGCGTGACGCGCATCGACGCGCCATCGAAGGCCATCGCGCTCGGCAGCACGCCGCTGTCCTGCGCCTGGTCGAGGTCCTGCTCCCACTGCGCGAGCACGCTGCTCACGCGCAGCACCTGCTCGAGGCGCTGCTGGCTCGCGGTGCGCGCGCGCACGATGCCGTCGACACCTTGCCAGCACATCATCGCGACGATCGCCATGATGACCATCGCGACCAGCACCTCGACGAGCGTGAAGCCGCGCGCCTTCATGGCTTGGGCAGCACCGTGGAGAGCGTCAGCACGGGCTGGTCGTTCTCGTTGAAGATCTGTGCGTCGACGCGCCGGAAGTTCGGGTTGGGCGTCGGCCGCGAGGCCTGCTTGCCCTTGTAGCTGACGCCGAACTGGTCGCAGCTGAACTCGGTGTCGCCGACGCTCGGGAACACGCGGGCAAGCTTCAGGCCGGTGAGCTGGTTCTCGGCACACCACTGCGCCGACGTGACCTCGACCAGCCGCTGCGTGTTGTTGGTCAGTGCGCCGGCCGCCTTGATGCCGGCGCCGAGCGTGACCGCGACGATGGCCAGCGCGACCAGCACCTCGATCAGCGTGAAGCCGGCGTGGCGCTTCATGGCTGCGCCACCTGCTCGTTGTCGAGCACGATGAACGGCCCGAGGCCGTCGGTGCCGAGCGCGACGCTCTGGTCGTCCAGGTGCAGCACGATGCGCTGCGCGCCGATCAGCGGCTCGGGCCCGAGCACGATGGCCTTGGCGCCGGCGATGTCGGCCGACACCTCGGGCGTCAGCCACTTGGTCGGCAGGTCGCTGGTGGCCGGCAGGCCGACGAAGCGGAAGCCTTCGGCGTTCGGCTCGGCGGCGCGCGGCACCCAGGTCACCGCGATGCCCGAGGCGCGCGATGCGGCGCGCGCCGATTCGAGCAGCGCCACCAGGCGCGCCGCTTCGTGGTCGAGGCGCGTGCTGGCCGGGTTGCGGATCGACAGGCTGGCCACTGCCGAGGCGATGGCGATCAGCGTGATCACCACCAGCAGCTCGATCAGCGTGAAGCCGCCGGCCCCAGGTTTATTGCCAGGAGCCAACTTCGGCGTCTTTGCCTTCGCCGCCCACCTGGCCGTCGGCACCGAGGCTGTAGACATCGATCTCGCCTTTCACGCCGGGGTTGGCATATTGGTACGGCTTGCCCCACGGATCGTTGGGCAGCTTGTCGAGGTAGGGCTTCCAGTTCGGCGGGATGGTGCCGGTGGTCGGCTTGACCACCAGGGCCTGCAGGCCCTGCTCGCCCGACGGGAAGCGCTGGTTGTCGAGCTTGTAGAGCTTGAGCGCCTGCATCAGGTTGTTGACGTCGGTGCGCGCCGCGGTGACGCGGGCTTCGGCGGCGCGATCGAGCACGTTCGGCACGATCAGCGCGGCCAGTACGCCGATGATGACGAGCACGACCATCAGTTCGATCAGCGTGAAGCCGCGGTGGCGGCGCGGTGCGGAAGAAGGGACTCGATTCATGGGAGTGTCAGCAACAATCACGTTACCGGTCAGAGGTGAACGATGAATCATAATCGTCCAATGACTGCGAGACTGTCGGCATTCGTAATCTGGGCCCTGGTGGCCGGATCCATCGTCTTTTGGGGGATGCGCCTCTTCGTGCGGCCGATCCCGGCACCCGCCAACGCGCTGAGCGTGGGGGGCTCCGCGAGCCTGCGCGGCGACCTGACGCGGCTGCTCGGCGCCGAGCCGGTGGCCGAGGTCGCCGCCGCGGCGCCGGCCAGCAACCGCTTCAAGCTGATCGGCGTGATGGCGGCCAAGACCGGGCCCGAAGGCAGCGCGCCCGGCGTGGCCTTGATCTCGGTCGACGGCAAGCCGGCACGCGCCTTCCTGGCCGGGGCCCGCGTCGATGAAGAATGGATCCTGCAGACGGTGAGCCTGCGCACGGCATCGATCGGGCCGCGCCAGGGCACGCCGGCGCTGGTGCTCGAGATCCCGCCGCTGCCGCCGCCGGCCACCGGCACGCTGCCGCCGGTCGACGGGGCGCCGATGCGGTCTGCGGCTGCGCCGCAGCAGGTTCAGCAGCCGCAGATGCAGCCGGCACCGCCGATGCCCGGCGCGCAACCGGTACCGCCGCCGCCGCCGACATCCCAGTCGAAGAGCAACATGGGGCGGCCGCGCACGCCCTACGTGAAGCCGGGCGAGACCGCCCGGTAGCCGGCGCTAGTTGAACCGGCTCGGCGTCGAATGGGCGCTCGGGCTGAAATCCGCCGGCAGCGACGGACCCGGGTCTTCGCCCTCGGCCACCTCGGTCAGCAGTGCAGCCGCGCTGCGCACCAGCGGCCAGGCCAGCGTGGCGCCGGTGCCGTCGGTGCTCTCCATGCCCAGCTCGAGCAGCGCCAGCGCATGGAACAACCCCAGCGTCTGCGTCAGGCCGGGATGGCTGTGGCTGCGACAGAAAACGCAATAGTCGGTCACGGTGGGCGCGATGCGCGACGCCACCATCAGCGCCGCGCAGGCCGGCATGCCGTCGGCCATGATCAGGTGGCGCTTGCTCGACGCCACCAGCATCACGCCCACCATCATCGCGATCTCGAAGCCGCCATAGGCCGCCAGCACCTCCACCGGGTCGGTGACGTCGCGGTGCCGGCCCTGGGCACTCTGCAGCACCATCAGCAAGCGTGCCTCGTTCTCGCCCTTCATGCCGGGACCGGAGGCCACCAGTTCGCGGATCGGTTCACCGGACAGGCCGGACAGCACCAGCGCCGCGCTTTCATGCGAGCCGACGCCGACGCCGGCACAGGCGATCACGTTGCCGGGCAATGCATCGGCGATCTCCATGCCGGCGCGGATCGCGGCATGCGCCTGGTCGAGCGTCATCGCGACGTTGACGCGCGCATTGCGCGTGCCGTGCGCGATCTTGCGCGCCATCAATCGCGGGTGCGGCGCGACCGCCTCGGCGACGCCGCAATCGACGACGCTCAGCTCCAGCCCCTGGATGCGCGCGAACACCGAGACCGGCAATTGCGAGGTGAGCAGGTTCTGCACCAGCTTGGCTGTCGAGGGCTGGCCGGCCTGGCCGATGCCGTCGACCGCGAGGCCGTGGTCGGAGGCGAACAGCGCGATCTGCGGCGAGCTGAAGCGCGGCTTCAGCGTGTTCTGGATCAAGCCCAGGCGCACCGCCAACGGCTCCAGTTCCCCCAGGTTGCCGGTCACTTCGCTGCGGCGCTTGAGCTTCTCGCGCAGGGCCTGCTCGAGCAGCGGATTGGCGGTGGGGGAAATCAGTGAGCGGTTGACGGACATGGGCAGGTTGTGGGGGCGTGCCGGACTCGTCGTCATGGAAGTCGTCCCAGCGGCACCGTCGCGTGAAGGCCTGGTGCCGGATTGTGGGGCAGCGTGCGCCGTGGGGGCAATGGCGCGTGATCCCTAGCCTGCATGGTCGAGGCCCTCGCGGCTCAGCGCAGGAACAGGCGGTAGACCGGGTTGTCGGTCTCGTCGACGCACGGATAGGCCAGGCCGTCGAGGAAGGCCTTGAAGGCCTTCCTGTCGCCGCGCGGCAGCTGGATGCCGACCAGGATGCGGCCGTAGTCGGCGCCCTGGTTGCGGTAGTGGAACAGGCTGATGTTCCAGTCCGGATGCATGCTCGACAGGAAGCGCATCAGCGCGCCCGGCCGCTCGGGGAACACGAAGCGGTACAGGCGCTCGTCGTGCGCCAGTTCGCTGCGCCCGCCCACCATGTGGCGTACGTGCTGCTTGGCCAGCTCGTCGTCGGTCAGGTCGATGGTGTCGAAGCCATGCTTGATGAAGCTGCGCGCGATCTTGTCGGATTCGCCGCGGTTGCTGGTGGCCAGGCCGACGAACACGTGCGCCTGCTGCGCATCGGAGATGCGGTAGTTGAACTCGGTGACGCTGCGCCCGCCGATCAGCTCGCACAGGCGGCGGAAGCTGCCGTGCCGCTCGGGGATCGTCACCGCGAACAAGGCCTCGCGTTCCTCGCCGACCTCGGCGCGCTCGGCGACGAAGCGCAGGCGGTCGAAGTTCATGTTGGCGCCGCCGGTGATCGCCACCAGCGTCTGCCCCTTCAGCTTGTGGGTCTCGGCGTATTGCTTGACGGCCGCGACGCCCAGCGCACCGGCCGGCTCGAGGATGCTGCGGGTGTCCTGGAACACGTCCTTGATCGCCGCGCAGACCGCGTCGGTGTCGACCAGCACGAAGTCGTCGACCAGCTCGCGCGTCAGCCGGAAGGTCTCTTCGCCGACCAGCTTGACCGCGGTGCCGTCCGAGAACAGCCCGACGTCGCCCAGCTGCACGCGCTTGCCGGCCCGCACCGAGCGCACCATCGCGTCGGAATCGGTGGTCTGCACGCCGATCACCTTGATCTCCGGGCGCACGGCCTTGATGTAGGCGGCGATGCCCGAGATCAGCCCGCCGCCGCCGATCGCGACGAACACGGCGTGGATCGGGCCCTGGTGCTGCCGCAGGATCTCCATCGCGATCGTGCCCTGGCCGGCGATCACGTCGGGGTCGTCGAACGGGTGCACGAAGCTCAGCCCGCGGCTGCGCTCGAGTTCGACCGCGTGCAGGTAGGCATCGGAATAGCTGTCGCCGTGCAGCACGACCTCGCCGCCCAGCGCCCGCACCGCATCGATCTTGACGCGCGGTGTCGTCACCGGCATCACGATGACGGCCTGGCAGCCGAGGCGGTGCGCGCCGAGCGCGACGCCCTGGGCGTGGTTGCCGGCCGATGCGCAGATGACGCCGCGCTTGAGCGCCGCGGCATCCAGGTGGGCCATCTTGTTGTAGGCGCCGCGCAGCTTGAAGCTGAACACCGGCTGGCTGTCCTCGCGCTTGAGCAGCACCTGGTTGCCCACGCGCTTCGACAGGTTGCGCGCCGGCTCCAGCGGTGCCTCGATGGCGACGTCGTAGACGCGCGCGGTCAGGATTTTCTGCAGGTAGTCGGACAGCCCGAGTGGTCGAGCCGCTGTCTGGGCGGGCTTGGGCGGCGCAGGGCGTGATTTCTTCGGGCGAGCGGCGCCAGCCATCGGGGACTCCTCGGATCTGTGTTCTGGGGGGCGCCGGATGATACGTCAGTGCCTGCCAACCCTCGAAGGCAAGAAAAAAGCCCAAGTCATTGCTGACTTGGGCTGAATCCACCAATGGAGGAGGTGGAGGAGACAAACGGTGATGCCACAAGAGCGACATCGATTGCGCAAGTGTAGCCGCAGTCATGTTGCGCTGCAATAAGCGGGTGGGGTGTTTGCGACGCTGCGCGGGGCGTCGGCGTGACGGGATGCACAATGCCGCTCGCCCGTCATGGGGCGTTCACGGAGCAGGGTGTCGACGATGGAGTGCACGATCAACTGGATGCCGGCCAGCGGCATGGGCATGGTGGCCGAGACCGGCAGCGGCCACGTGCTGGTGATGGACGGCGCGCCCGATGGCGGCGGCCGCAACCTGGCGCCGCGGCCGATGGAGACGGTGCTGGCCGGCACCGGCGGCTGCACCGCCTACGACGTGGTGTTGATCCTCAAGCGCGGCCGCCATGCGGTGACCGGCTGCCAGGTCAAGCTGCAGGCCGAGCGGGCCGAGACCGACCCGAAGGTGTTCACGAAGATCCACCTGCACTTCACCGTCACCGGCAAGGGGCTGGCGGCCCAGGCGGTCGAGCGGGCGGTGCAGATGTCGCACGACAAGTACTGTTCGGCGACCATCATGCTGGCGAAGACGGCCGAGATCACGACCAGCTTCGAGGTCGTCGAAGCCTGATCAGAGGTGGTGCGCGGTGCCGGTCATGACCCGCGAGGCCGCGCGCATCGCCCAGCGCAGCGGCGCCGGCAGCTCGATGCCGCCGCGCGCCTGCGCCTCTTGGGCATGACGCGCCTCGTCGCGCTGCATCTGCCGCACGATCGCACGTGACGCATCGTCGGCCGCGGGCAGGCGCTCGTTGTGGCCGGCCAGGTGCTGTTCGACCTGCCGCTCGGTCTCGACGATGAAGCCGAGGCTCCACGTGTCGCCCGCCAGGCCGGCGACGCAGCCGATACCGAAGGCGCCTGCGTACCAGAGCGGGTTCAACACGCTGCGGTGGGCCCGCAGTTCGACCAGGCGTTGATGCGTCCACGCGAGGTGGTCCGCTTCCTCGCGCGCCGCCGCCTCGCAGTGCTCGCGCAGCACGGGGTCCCGCGCCGTCAGCGCCTGGGCCTGGTAGAGCGCCTGCGCGCAGACCTCGCCGACGTGGTTGACCCGCATCAGCGAACCGGACAGGCGCTGCTCTGCATCGGTGAGTGTCGGCAGCGTCGTCGCCGGGCTCGCTTTCGATGCGGCGGCAGGCTGCGGCGCGGCCAGCGTCTTCAGTGCGCCGTCGATCGCGCTCAGCCAGTGGTCGAGCCGCGTCAGCGAGCGCGGGCGAGGGAGTTCGGGAACCATGCGGCGAGCATACCGAAGCCGCTTGCGAACGAGCGTTCACCCGCCTTGCGCAAGCGGATTGCGTTGATCCGGCCCACGTTGTGCTCAGACAACAGATGGCCCCAATCCGCGACCACGATCCTTTGCTTCGGTCCCGCCCTCTGGTGCAATACGGCAACTTCCACTGAGGAGGTTGGCCCGGTCTGTCCCTCCCAGGGACTCCGATGACCGGGACCTCTTGTTCAACCTAGGAGATCGTCGCAATGAAAAAATCTCTACTCGCTCTCGCCGCCCTGGGCGCGTTTGCCGGTGCAGCCTCGGCCCAATCGTCGGTCACGCTGTTCGGTATCCTGGACGTCGGCGCCCGTTACACGAAGAACGGCGACCAGAAGCTGAAGACGCTGAGCACCGACGGCATCAACAGCAGCCGTCTGGGCTTCCGCGGCACGGAAGACCTGGGTGGCGGCCTGAAGGCCAACTTCTGGCTGGAAACGGCTGTGAACCCGGACTCGGGCACCTCCAACTCCACCCGCTTCTGGCACCGTCGTTCGACCGTCGGCCTGGCCGGCGGTTTCGGTGAAATCCGCGCTGGCCGCGAACTGACCGCAACCTTCACGGGCTTCGCTGACTACGACACGTTCGGCACCAACGGTGTCGCCGACGTGAGCCACTTCAACTCGGCGTCGACCGTCGGCGCTTCCAACGTTGACACGGTCACCCGTGCCGACAACATGGTGAGCTACTTCACGCCGGCCCTGGGCGGTTTCTACGCTCGTGCGTCGGTGGCTGCTGGTGAAGGCACGGCTGGCAAGAAGCACATCGCTGGTCGCGCCGGTTACGCCGCTGGCCCGCTGGATGTGTCGGGCACCTACGGCACGACCGAAAACATCAACGACGGTGAAAAGTACAAGAAGGGCATCGTCGGCGCTTCGTACGACTTCGGTGTCGTGAAGGTCATGGGCTTCGGCGCTCAAGCCAAGTACCTCGACGCAAAGCAGAACGTGATCCAGATCGGTGCCTCGGTGCCGTTCGGCCCGAGCACCTTCCGTGCCGGCTACGTTCGCGTCGACATGAAGGGCACCAACGCTGCTGGCGCGAGCATCGACGCCAACGACGCCAACCAGTTCGCTGTCGGCTACCAGTACGACCTGTCCAAGCGCACCGCGCTGTACACGACGTACGCCCAGATCAAGAACAAGGGCGCGGCCACCTACACGGTGCAAGGCACCACCGCAACGGCTTCGACGCCGGCGCTGCCGTTCATCAAGGCCGGCGAAAAGTCGCAAGGCTTCGAAGCTGGCATTCGCCACTCGTTCTGATGACCTGATTCATGCCGGCACGGTTCGCCGTGCCGGCATGATCCGGATCGTTCCAAAGGCCGCCTCCGGGCGGCCTTTTTCATTGTTGCTGTCGCCTGTGTGACAGGTTTCGAGCGGGCAGCCGCAGCGGTGATTTCGCTGCAATCAAGGTTTACGCCAGTGAACAGTCTGCAACATGGAAGCGCACGACCGTGCTGCTTCCATGACAATTCATTTCAAAGAATTCGCTCGAAACCACCAGGAGACAACTGTGAAAAAGACGATCCTTGCGACCGCGGTTCTGGCCGCCATGGGCTCTTCGGCATGGGCCCAGTCCAGCGTCACGATGTATGGCATCGTCGACGTGGCCGTGCGACACACGTCCAACGAGCAGAACGCCGGGGCGCCTGAAGACGGCATCTGGCGCGTGATCGGCGGCGGCATGTCGCAAAGCCGCCTGGGCATCAACGTCGTCGAAGACCTCGGCGGCGGCATGAAGGGGCTGGTCAACCTCGAGCACCGCCTGTTGCCCGACAGCGGAACCCAGGCCGTGACGCAGTTCTGGTCGCAATCCTGGGTCGGGCTGCAGACCGGATTCGGACGCGTGACGCTGGGCCGGCAATACAACGTGCTGTTCGACGTCGTCACCAGCACCTACGCGTCGTATCCCTATTCACCGTATTTCGAGGCGTTCAAGCCGGAGATCGGCTTCGCGCTGGGCGCGCGCAATGACAACATGGTCAAGTACCTGATCGAGGTCGGTCCGGTGCGCGCGGCGCTGCAGGTCTCGGCGGGCGAAGGCGCGGCAACCGGCGGCAAGAGCGTCGGTGGCTACCTGCGCTATTCAGCCAGCGGCATCGGTGCAGGCGTGGGCTACGAAGAGTATGAGTTCGCCTCCGAGAAGAAGGTCAAGGCCACCACGGTGGGTGCTTCGTACAAGACGGGGGCCTGGTACTTCAACGCGGGCTGGGCTGACAACAAGGTCGACGATGGCCTGACTCCCACCGACCGCGTCGTGCTGGGTTCCTTTTGGACCGGCACCGCCAATGGCGGATTCGGCGGCCCGGCCTTCACGGCCGCCAACAAGCGCCAGATCTGGACCGTCGGTACCAACTTCCAGGCCACGACCGAGCTGAACCTCGGCATCCACTACTTCCGCGCCAAGCAGAGCGGCCTGTCGTCAGCCAACGATGCGACCGCCAAGTTCGTCACCGCGGCGGCCGACTATGCGCTGTCCAAGCGCACCGACGCCTACCTCGAGGTCGACAACACCAAGCTCAGCGGCAACGTCAGCCTGAACGGCAACAGCGGCACCGCCAACGGCTCGCAGACGCGCAACGGCTTCACGATCGGGCTGCGCCACCGCTTCTGACCGGCGCCACGCTCTCGAACCAGGGCCGCCTCCGTGCGGCCCTTTCTCATGGTCGCCGCCGTCAGGCCCCTCGTTTGCCCGACTCGGTTCGGAAGTTGCTTCAGAAGTACAGTCACGCGGGATCTCACTCACGCACGCATGCTCGCCTTCATCGTTCGCCGGTTCCTCCAAGCCATCGTCGTGATGCTGTCGGTGGCCTTCATCTCCTTCATGCTGTTCCAGTACGTCGGCGACCCGGTCACCAACCTGCTCGGGCAGGAAGCCACGCCCGCGCAGCGTGCGCAGCTGCGCGCCGATCTGGGGCTGGACAAACCCTTTCCGGTCCAGTTCGCGCATTTCGTCGGCAACGCGGTACGGGGCGAGTTCGGCCTCAGCCTGCGCCAGGGCCGCAAGGTGTCGTCGCTGATCGTCGAGCGGCTGCCAGCCACGCTCGAGCTGTCGATCACCGCTGCGGTGCTGGCGCTCGCGGTCGGCATCCCGTTCGGCGTCTATGCGGCGCTGCGCCGCGGCAGCTTCCTGTCGCAGGCGCTGATGACGCTGTCGCTGCTGGGCGTGTCGCTGCCCACGTTCCTGATCGGCATCCTGCTGATCCTGGTGTTCGCGGTGACGCTGAAATGGCTGCCGAGCTTTGGCCGCGGCGAGGTGATGAGCTTCGGCGCCTGGACCTCAGGCTTCTTCACCGTCGACGGCTGGAAGCACCTGGTGCTGCCGTCGGTGACGCTGGCGGCCTTCCAGCTGACGCTGATCATGCGGCTGGTGAGAGCCGAGATGCTGGAGGTGCTGCGCGCCGACTACATCCGTTTCGCGCGAGCGCGCGGCCTGCCCAACCGCGTCGTCTACTTCTCGCATGCGCTGCGCAACACGCTGGTGCCGGTGATCACCATCACCGGGCTGCAGCTCGGCGCACTCATCGCGTTCGCCATCATCACCGAGCAGGTCTTCCAGTGGCCCGGCATGGGCCTGCTCTTCATCCAGGCCGTCACCTTCGCCGACATCCCGGTGATGGCCGCCTACCTGTGCCTGATCGCGCTGATCTTCGTCGTGATCAACCTGGTGGTCGATCTCCTGTACTTTGCCGTCGACCCGCGCTTGCGCGTGGAGCGTGCGGCGGGAGCACATTGATGCGTGAATCCGCGCCCCTGGCCGCCTCCGGCGCCTACCAGCGGCTGGCCGGCTGGCAGTCCGAACTGATGGCGTTCCGCCGCGACCTGCATGCCCACCCCGAACTCGGCTTCGAGGAGGTGCGCACCGCCTCCAAGGTGGCCGAGGCCTTGCGCGTGTGCGGTGTCGACGAGATCCACACCGGCATCGGCAAGACCGGCGTGGTCGGCGTGATCCATGGCAGCCGGCCCGGGCCGCGCTCGATCGGCCTGCGTGCCGACATGGATGCGCTGCCGATGCGCGAAGAGAACGACTTCCCGTGGCGCTCGTCGACGCAGGGCCTGATGCACGGCTGCGGCCACGACGGCCACACCGCGATGCTGGTGGGCGCGGCGCGCTACCTGGCGCAGACGCGCCAGTTCGCCGGCGATGCGGTGCTGATCTTCCAGCCGGGCGAGGAGGGCTTCGCCGGCGCCAAGGCAATGATCGACGACGGGCTGTTCGACCGCTTCCCGGTCGAGTCGGTCTACGCGATGCACAACTGGCCCAGCATGCCGCCGGGCACGGTCGGGCTCAACATGGGGGCGATGATGGCCGCCGCCGACCGCGTCGAGATCACCGTCAACGGCCGCGGCGGCCATGGCGCGCATCCCTACATGGCGATCGACCCGGTGCTGGTCGCGGCCCACATCATCACCGCCGCGCAAAGCCTGGTGTCGCGCAACGTCAACCCGCTGGACAGCGCGGTGCTCAGCCTGTGCGCGGTGCAGGCCGGCGACATGGGCGCGTTCAGCGTGATCCCGCGCCAGGCCCGGCTGATCGGCACGGTGCGCACGTTCAAGCGCGAGGTGCAGGACATGATCGAGGAGCGCCTGGGCCGGCTCGCCGAATCGGTGGCGCTCGGCTTCGGCGCGAGCGCGAGCCTCGACTACCAGCGCGTCTACCCGGCCACCATCAACACGCCGCGCGAAGCGGCCTTCGCGGCCGACACCGCGGCCAGCCTGATCGGCGAGGACAAGGTGGTGCGCGAGCTGATCCCCAGCATGGGCGCCGAGGATTTCTCGTTCATGCTGCAGGCACGTCCCGGCGCCTACCTGCGCATCGGGCAGGGCGGCGAGGGCGGGTGCTTCCTGCACAGCACGCGCTACGACTTCAACGACGAGATCCTGCCGCTGGGCAGCGCGCTGCTCGCGACGCTGGCCGAGCGCGCGATGCCGCTGTGATCCCCCCATCTTCCGTTCATCCTCGAAGGAGTCCCCGATGACGTTGAAACCCACCGTGCTGGCGCTTGCGCTGGCCTTGTCCTGCGGCCTGGCCGGTGCCGTGACGCTGCGCGTGGCCAACCAGGGCGATGCGCAGTCGATGGACCCGCATTCGCTGAACGAGACGCTGCAGCTCACCTTCACCGGCAATGTCTACGAGCCGCTGGTCGGGCGCGACAAGAAGCTGGCGCTGGCACCTATCCTCGCCACCGACTGGAAGCAGACCTCGCCGACGGTGTGGCGCTTCGAGCTGCGCAAGGGCGTCAGCTTCCACGATGGCACGCCGTTCACCGCCGACGACGTGGTGTTCTCGCTCAAGCGCGCGGCCGGCGAGGGCTCGGACATGCAGAGCTACACCTCGCCGTTCAAGGAGGTGCGCAAGGTCGGCACGCACGCGATCGAGATCGAGACGCTGGCACCGTTCCCGATCCTGCCGGACGTGCTGACCAACGTCTTAATCATGAGCAAGAAGTGGTGCGAGGACAACAAGGCGGTGATCCCGGTCGATCGCCGCAAGGGCATCGAGAACACCGCCAGCTTCAAGGCCAACGGCACCGGCCCGTTCCGCCTGAAGGAGCGCCAGCCGTCGGCACGCACCGTGCTCATTCGCAACGGCACCTACTGGGGCAAGGTCGACGGCAACGTCGACGAGGTCATCTTCACGCCGATCGGCAGCTCGCCCACGCGCGTGGCGGCCCTGCTGTCCGGCGAAGTCGACGTGATCGAACCGGTGCCGCTGCAGGACATCGAGCGCATCAAGTCGTCGCCCAACCTGAAGGTGTCGCAAGGCCCCGAGCTGCGCACCATCTTCCTCGGCATGGACCAGAAGCGCGACGAGCTGCTGTTCTCGAACGTCAAGGGCAAGAACCCGTTCAAGGACAAGCGCGTGCGCCAGGCCTTCTACCAGGCGATCGACATCGAGACCATCAAGAGCCGCGTGATGCGCGGCGCGTCGCTGCCGTCGGCGCTGATGGTGGGGCCGGGCATCCGCGGCTTCACCCCCGAGCAGAACAAGCGGCTGCCGTACGACGCCGACGCGGCCAGGAAGCTGCTGGCCGAGGCCGGCTATCCCGGCGGCTTCGAGGTCGGCCTGAACTGCCCGAACGACCGCTACGTCAACGATGCCGACATCTGCCAGGCGGTGGCCGCCAACCTGGCGCGCATCGGCGTGAAGGTGAACCTGCAGACCGAGACCAAGAACACGTACTTCCCGAAGATCCTGCGCCGCGACACCAGCTTCTACCTGCTCGGCTGGACGCCCAGCACCTACGACGCGCACAACGCGCTGACCTCGCTGATGGCCACGCCCACCGACAAGGGCCAGGGCCAGTTCAACCTCGGTGCCTACAGCAACCCGAAGCTGGACGAGCTGACGCTGAAGATCCAGAGCGAGACCGACCAGGGCAAGCGCAACGCGCTGATCAAGGAAGCCTTCGAGATCCATGCCAACGACATCGGCCACATCCCGCTGCACCAGCAGGCGCTGGCTTCGGCGATGAAGAAGAACGTCGAGATCACGCAGCTGCCCGACAACTTCATGCCCTACAAATGGGCCACGGTGAAATGAGGTCGGCGTGATGGCGGTGCAGGCCCTGCGCCGCTTCTTCGACGGCGACCTCTGGTACAGCTTCCGGCGCTCTCCCACCGCGATGACGGCGGCGCTGGTCGCCTTCGCCTGCATCTTCGGTGCGGTGTTCGCCGAGTGGGTCGCGCCGCACAATCCGATGGACCTGGCGACGCTGGAACTCGCCGACGCGCGCCTGCCGCCGGCCTGGCTGGCCGAGGGCAGCACGAAGTACCTGCTCGGCACCGACGACCAGGGCCGCGACATCCTGTCGGCGCTGATGTACGGCTCGCGCATCTCGCTGTTCGTCGGCGTGGCCTCGGTGCTGGTCTCGCTGGTGGTGGGCGTGTCGCTCGGCCTGCTGGCCGGCTTCGTCGGCGGCAAGACCGACGCCTTCATCATGCGCATCTGCGACGTGATGCTGTCGTTCCCGTCGATCCTGATCGCGCTGCTGATCTACGGCATCGGGCGCGCGCTGTTTCCGAATGCGCACGAGACGCTGGCGTTCGCGGTGCTGATCATCGCGATCTCGCTGACCGGCTGGGTGCAGTACGCGCGCACGGTGCGCGGCTCGACGCTGGTGGAGCGCAACAAGGACTACGTGCAGGCCGCGCGCGTGATCGGCGTGCCGACGCTGCGCATCATGCGCCGCCACGTGCTGCCCAACGTCACCGGGCCGGTGATGGTGCTGGCCACCATCCAGGTGGCTTCGGCGATCATCATCGAGGCCACGCTGTCCTTCCTCGGCGTCGGCGTGCCGCCCACGTCGCCGTCGCTGGGCACGCTGATCCGCGTCGGCAACGACCTGCTGTTCTCCGGCGAGTGGTGGATCACGGTGTTCCCGGGCACGATGCTGGTGCTGATCGCGCTCAGCGTGAACCTGCTCGGCGACTGGCTGCGCGATGCGCTCAATCCGAAACTGCGATGACCGAAGTTGCGTGACATGACCGCATTGCTCGAAGTGAAGAACCTGCGCGTCGAGTTCCCGACGCGCCGCGGCACGCTGGTCGCGCTGGACGACGTGTCGTTCGACATCGCGCCCGGCGAGATCCTCGGCGTGGTGGGCGAATCCGGCGCCGGCAAGTCGCTGACCGGCTCGGCCATCATCGGCCTGCTCGACCCACCGGGCCGCGTGGCCGCCGGCGAGATCCGCTTTCAGGGCCGGCGCATCGACAACCTGCCGTACGAAGAGATGCGTCGGATGCGCGGCCGGCACATCGGCGCGATCTTCCAGGACCCGCTGACCTCGCTGAACCCGCTGTTCACCGTCGGGCGCCAGCTGGTCGAGACCATCCAGGCGCACCTGCCGCTGGATGCGGCGCAGGCGCGCAAGCGCGCGATCGAACTGCTGCAGGAGACCGGCATCCCGGCCGCCGAGGCGCGCATCGACCAGTACCCGCACCAGTTCTCCGGCGGGATGCGCCAGCGCGTCGTGATCGCACTGGCGCTGGCCGGCAACCCGCAGCTGATCGTCGCCGACGAGCCGACCACCGCGCTCGACGTGTCGATCCAGGCGCAGATCATCTCGCTGCTCAAGCGCCTGTGCCGCGAGCATGGCGCGGCGGTGATGCTGGTGACGCACGACATGGGCGTGATCGCCGAAACCTGCGACCGCGTTGCGGTGATGTACGCCGGTCGCGTGGCCGAGATCGGCCCGGTGCAGGCGGTGATCCATGCGCCGGCCCACCCTTACACGGCAGGCCTGATGGGTTCGATCCCGTCGATGAAGCTGGACCGCGAGCGCCTGCTGCAGATCGACGGCGCGATGCCGCGCCTGACGGCGATCCCGGGCGGTTGCGCGTTCAACCCGCGCTGCCCGAGCGTGTTCGAGCGTTGCCGGGTCGAGCGCCCCGAGCTGATGCCGGCCGGCGCGACGCGGGCCGCGTGCTGGCTCAACGAGGGAGCGGCCCGATGAACGTGCTGGTGGAAGTGCGCGAGCTGGCCAAGACCTTCGATGTCTCGGCGCCGTGGCTGAACCGCGTGATCGAGCGCCGGCCGCGCCAGCGCGTGCATGCGGTCGACGGCATCAGCTTTTCGATCGAGCGCGGCACCACGCTCGCGCTGGTCGGCGAATCCGGCTGCGGCAAGAGCACCGTCGCGCGGCTGCTGGTCGGGCTGCATGCGCCGACGGCCGGCGCGGTGCACTTCGGCAACAAGGACATCGCGCTGACGCTGGCCAGCCAGGACGCACCGGCGCTGCGCCGGCGCATGCAGATGATCTTCCAGGATCCGTATGCGAGCCTGAACCCGCGCTGGAAGGTGCAGCAGATCGTTTCCGAGCCGCTGACCGAGCACGGCCTGATCCGCGACAAGGTGCAGCTGAAGGCCAAGGTGGCCGAGCTGCTGCAGTCGGTGGGCCTGTCGCCGGCCGACATGGAGAAGTACCCGCACCAGTTTTCGGGCGGGCAGCGCCAGCGCATCTCGATCGCGCGGGCGCTGGCGACCGAGCCGGAATTCCTGGTCTGCGACGAGCCGACCTCGGCGCTCGACGTCTCGGTGCAGGCGCAGGTGCTGAACATCATGAAGGACCTGCAGCGCAGCCGCGGCCTGACCTACCTGTTCATCTCGCACAACCTGGCGGTGGTGCGGCACGTCAGCGACCGGGTCGGCGTGATGTACCTCGGGCGCATCGTCGAGCTGGCGGACAAGGCCGACATCTTTTCCAACCCGCGCCACCCGTACACGCGGATGCTGCTGGACGCGATCCCGGACATCGAGATGAGCGGGCGTTCGCGCACGCCGGTGCAGGGCGAGGTGCCGAACCCGCTGAACCCGCCGAGCGGATGCTCGTTCCACCCGCGTTGCCCGCATGCGAACGAGCGCTGCAAGGCCGAGCGGCCGGCGCTGGCCGAGTTCAAGGGAATTCTTGTCGCCTGCCACGCCGTGGAGGAAGGCCGCCTGTAGCCCGGGTGCCAATCCGGGAATCGTCTTTCCGGAATCCCCGGATCGGCATCCGGGCTTGTATGTTCCGTCTGCACCCCCAGACGCAGCGGATGAGGGTGTCGGGATGGAGGGACGATCCGGGCCATCTGCCGTCAGCAGCGGACAGACCACCGTAGTGATTCCCCATTTCGTTCGCCCAAGCGTCGATGAGGAACGCAGCCGCAGCAACCCCGGTCGTGAGACCGGGGGATGCTGACGGCCCATAGATGCAAGCCAACGCCAGCGCGAACGCCCACCCCGACCGATCCAGTCT
>NZ_JBFUEB010000120.1:0-17570 GCF_056404395.1 Rhizobacter sp. P2_D12
CCTGCTGGCCAGCCTGGAGGCCGCCGGGGCGGGCGCTGCGTCCGACGGCCCGGCCGGCCTGCCGGCGCTGCTGGCGCAGCGCAGCGGCGACCTGCTGATCGTGATCGACGACATCCACCGCGCGCAGGACGCGCCCTGCCTGCGCCTGCTCGATGCGCTGCTGGCCGCGTCGGCCCCCGGCGTCCATTGGGTGCTGTCCGGGCGTTGCCTGCCGGACCTGAACCTGCCGGCCTGGCGGCTGGGCGACCAGCTGGAAGTGCTGGATGGCGGCGACCTCGCCTTCGATGCCGGCCAGGTGGTGCAGCTCGGCCGCAAGCTGATGGACGAGCCGCTGAGCCGCGCGCAGGCCGAGCGGCTGGTCGAGGCCACGCAAGGCTGGACGGCCGGCGTCAAGCTCGGGCTGCTGGCGGCCGCGGCACGGCCGCGCGAGGTGGATGCCGCGCTGGCCGACTTCGACGGCGGCCACGTCGACATGGCGGCCTACCTCGACCGCGAGGTGCTGCGCGAGCAGGACGCGCCGCTGCAGGAGTTTCTCGTCTCGACCAGCCTGCTCGACGCGATGACCGGCGAGCTGTGCGATGCCTTGCTGGGCCGCGAAGGAGCGCAGGCGGTGCTGGAGCGGCTGGAGCGCAGCCAGCTGTTCGTCACCGCGCAGGACAGCCACGGGCTGGCCTTCCGCTACCACCCGCTGTTCCACGGCTTCCTGCGCAGCCGGCTGGCCGCCGACCCGGCGCGCCAGCGCGGGCTGAACGAGCGCGCCAGCCGCTGGTATGCCGGGCAGCTGCGCTTCACCGAGGCGCTGGACCATGCCTTCCGCTGCGGCGGGATGGACTGGTGCGCCGAGCTGGTCGAGCGGGCCGCGCTGCGCTGGCAGCAGACGGGCGACATCGCCGAGGTGGTGCGGTGGTGCGAGCGCCTGCCGCGCGAGCAGGTGCTGGCGCGCCCGGCGCTCGGCGTGGTCTATGCCACCTGCCTGGCGCTGTGCCGCCGCTTCGACCCGGCGCGCGCGCTGCTGCGGCGGCTGAGCGAGGACGACCCGTCGGGCTTCCAGGTGCGCACGCTGCAGCAGATCCTGCAGGCCTTGAGCGGCGAACACGACGCACTGCGCGACGCTTTGGTCGACGAGCCGCCGGCGGCGGATGAGTCGGACGGCGACGCCCAGTTGCGCGGGCTGCAGCTGGTCAACCGCGCCTATGCGCTGTTCTGCGTGCACCGCTTCGACGCGGCCTGGCGGCTGGCGATGCGCGCGCGCGAGATGCTGCAGCCGATCAGCCCGTACGGCGAGGGCTATGCGAGCAGCCTGCTGGCGCTGGTGGAGCGCGCGAAAGGCGATTTCGGCTCGGCGGCGCGCCGCGTGGAGCTGCTGTGGGCGGGCGTGCGCAACGGCCCGCGCAATGCGGCCTGGGCCAATGCCGCGACGGCGCTGGCGGTGCTGCGCTACGAGACCAACCGGCTGGCCGAGGCGCGCGCGCTGTGCGACGAACTGCTGCCGCTGGTGGAGGCCGGCGGCACCTGCGAGACGCTGGTGGCGGCGACGCGCACGCTGGCGCGCGTGCGGGCGGCCGAACGCGAGCCGCAGGCCGCGATGAAGCTGCTGGACTACCTGCACGGCGTGCTGGGCGGCAGCCACGAGCGGCGCTTTGCGGCGCAGGTGTGCTTCGACAAGGTGCGGCTGTGGCTGGCGATGGGCGAGCCGGCGCGGGCGCGCGAGTGCGCCGCGGAGTTCGGCGTGGTGGTCGACGACACCGCGCCATGGCATGAGCCGCGGCCCTACGACGAGGCCTGGGAGCGCCGCGGCATGGCGCTGGCCGCGCTGCTGTCGCATGCTCAGCGGCACGACGACACGCGTGCGGTGCTGCAGGTGCTGCGCAGCAGCGCCGAGGCGGCCGGCCACGTGCTGCGCCTGCACGCGATCGAGGCGGCGCTGGCCAGCTGCCTGTGGGAAGCCGGTGCGCGCGATGCGGCGCTGCAGTGCCTGCACCAGTCGCTGCTGCGTGCGCGCGGGCATGCGCCGTCGCGCAGCTGGTTCGACGACAACCCGCGCTTCCACCTGGTGCTGATCGCCGCGCTGGAACTGCCGCAGATGCGGCGGCTGATGCCGGCGCACGTGCTGCGGGTGTTCGGTGCGGCGCTCGGGCGCGGCGGCCGGCCCGCGCATGCGGTGGACGCGCTGACCGCGCGCGAGCTCGAGGTGCTGGTGCTGCTGGCGCAGGGCCTGAGCAACCAGCAGATCAGTGCCCGCGCGCAGATCTCGATGACCACCGTGAAGTGGCACGTGAAGAACATCTTCGCGAAGCTCGGCGTGGGCACGCGGGTGGGAGCGCTGGTGCGGGCGCGCGAGCTGCGGCTGGTCGGTTGAGCGCGGCCCTCAGTTCAGGGGCGGCATCAGCACCTCGCCGTTCGGGCCCCACTCCACGTGCGTCAGGCCCGGCTCCTGGGCCTCGAGCCGCCGCCGCTCGGCTTCCAGTGCCGGCAGCTGGCCCTGTTGAACCCGCATCGCATCGGCCAGTGCCGATTCTTCCTTTCCGGTCTGGGCGCGTTCGAGCGCAAGCTTCACGTCCCGGATGAGTTCCTCGTCGTCCCAGGGCTTGAGGATGTAGCGGAACACCTGCGCGTCGTTCACGGCGCGCACCAGCGTCGACACGTCGGCGGAGCCGCTGACGATCATCGGCACCGCCTGGGGCTGGATGCCTCGAACGTCGCGCAGGAACGAAACACCATCCTGCAGCGGCATGCGGAAGTCCGACACGACCACGTCGAACGCACGCTCGCGAACGCGAGCGAGCGCGAGTTGCGTGTCGCTGAACGACTCGATGCGGGCGAGGTCGCGCAGCGGCACGCGCAGTGCACGATGCAGTGCCGCGAGCACGTTGGGTTCGTCGTCGACCAGCAGGATGGATGCTTTCATGAGGTTCTCCGGGGCGGCCGCACGCGCAGCTCGATGCGAATGCCTTCGCGTTGTTCGTACAGGCGGATGCGGCGGATGGTGTCGGCGGTCAGCACATGGTCGGTCGCCAGCAGCACCGCGCCTTCGCGCGAGACCAGGTCGGCCGCGAGGACCATGCCGGGCTGCAGCGATTCCGTGGTCATCAGCAGCGGCGCGGGCGGCGCCGGCGCGCTGGGCTGGTTGATGTGCAGGAAGACGTCCAGCACCTCGGGGTCGAACTGCAGGCCCCGGCCGTGCATCATCAGCGTGCGCACCTGCGCCGTCTTCAGCCCCGGCGCGCCCATGTGGCCGTTGAGCAGGTCGTCATGGGCGTCGGCCACGGCCAGGATGCGAGCGCCCAGCGGAATGTCCGCGCCGGCCAGTGCGTCCGGAAAGCCTTGCCCGTCGAAGCGTTCGTGGTGCGCGCGGATCAGCGCAGCGACCGGTTGCATGTCGTCCAGCGCCAGCAGCGACTGTTCGCCCAGGATGGGGTGCTTGCGGTAGAGCGCGAGTTCCTCGGCCGTCAGCTTGGGCACCGGCTTCGCGAGGATCTCGTCGGACAGGCCGATCAACCCGATGTCATGCAGCAGCGCCGCGACGAACACCGTCTGCGTGTCCTCGCTGCTGCAGCCCATGGCCTTGGCGACTTGCCGGGTCGATTCGGCCAGGCGGCGGCCGTGCCCGACCAACTGGCTGCCGCGCAACTCGATCAGGTTGGCGAACACCTTGATCGACGTCATGTAGTTGCGCTTGAGCTTGTCGTTCGCCTGCGTGACCTCGGCGGTGCGCTGCTCCACCCGAAGCTCGAGCTGGGCATTGAAGCTGCGCAACTCTTCGTTCTGCGAACGCGTCAGCGTCTCGAGCCGCGTCTTCTCGCGCTCCAGCGCCAGCCGCTCCAGCGCCTGCGCGACGGTGACCTGGAGTTCGCCGTCGTCCCAGGGCTTGTTGACGTAGCGGTAGATCTGGCCCTCGTTGATGGCGGCGATGGTGGACGTGACGTCGGCGTAGCCCGTGAGCAGGATGCGCATCGTGCGCGGCCAGCGTCGCCGGACCTGGCCGAGCAGCTGGGCCCCGTCCATGCCGGGCATGCGCATGTCCGAGATGACCAGGTCTGCCGGCTCGGCTTCCATGATCGCCAGCGCCTCGGCCCCGCCCGGCACGGTGAGCACGCGGTAGTGCGGGTTGCGCAATGCGCGCTTCAACGACGAGAGGATGTTCGGCTCGTCGTCGACGCACAGGATGGTCCAGGGCGCCTGGGCCGTTGCGACGGCGGGTCCGGACACTGCGGTCTCTTGCATGGTGGCCTCGCGTCAGCCGGGCAGCGTGTCGGCGCGCTTGACGGGAACGCTGACGCGGAACGCGGTGCCCCGGCCGGGTTCGCTGGAGACTTCGATGCGGCCTCCATGCTTCTTGACGATGCCATAGGACAGCGACAGCCCGAGCCCCGTCCCCTTGCCGACCGGCTTGGTCGTGAAGAACGGATCGAAGATGCGCTTCAGGTTCTCGGCGGGGATTCCGCAGCCGTTGTCCGAGATCTCGACCCAGGCCTCGTCGCCCTGCGTGCCGGTCTTGATCGTGATCGTCCCGCGCTCCGCGCTGATGGCATGCGCCGCGTTGACCAGCAGGTTCAGGAACACCTGGTTCAGCTCGGACGGCAGGCATTCCACGTCGGGCAGTTCGCCATACTGCCTGACGACGTCGGCCTTGTACTTGATCTCGTTGTTGACGATGTTCAGCGTCGAATCGATGCCGGTGTGCAGGTTGACCCACTCCCATTCCTGGCGCGCATCGACGCGCGAGAAGTCCTTCAGGTCCTGGACGATCTTGCGCACGCGCTGGATGCCGTCCTTCGATTCGGCCATCAGGGCGGGGATGTCGTCCTTCAGGTAGTCGAGTTCGATTTCCTCGCGCAGGCGCAGCAGTCGCGCGGCGGCCGGCGTGCCGGCCAGCGCCGGCTCGGCCTCCTCGTAGGCCTTCAGCATGTCGAACAGCTGGGCCAGGTATTTCTCCAGCGTGCCGAAATTCGAGAAGATGAAGCCGATGGGGTTGTTGATCTCGTGGGCCACACCGGCGGCCAGCTGGCCGATCGACGCCAGCTTCTCCGATTGAACCAGCTTGTCCTGGGCATCCGAGAGCTTGCGGTTCAGCTCGGTGAGGTCCTCGTTCGTGCGCAGCAGCGCCTCGACCTGCAGGGGGGTGAGCTGGCTGGCAGCGGCTTCATGCGTGTCCATGGGTGTCTCCTACACGGTCAGCGATTCGCGCACGCTGCGCGCTTGCCGCTCCGTTCGTTCGAAAGTGCGTTGCACCTGCTGCGGCGTCAGGCCCATGCGCTGCCACGCCTCCAGGGACAGCGGTGGGACCATGTCCTCGTCCAGGCCCGACAGATCGAGCGCGTGGGTCATGTTGTCGGCCACGTGCACCACGTCGGCCAGCGTGGCCGTCGTGTGTGCGGGCAGTTCGTGATGGCAGCGGATGGCCTCGGCGATGGCCGGCGCGAAGTGCCAGTGGCTGGCGATCAGGCCGCCCACCGTGGCGTGGTCGGTGTTGAGCATCAGGCGTTCTGCCTCGATGGAATGAACGTCGTGCTGTGCGGCCCAGCCGAGGGTCTGGCTCAGCTCCAGCGGAAAGTAGGTGGCCAGTGCGAGGCGCCCGATGTCGTGCATGAGCCCGGCGGAGAACGCCGCCTCGGTGTCCTGGCGGGTGGCAGCGGCGAGTTCCTGTGCGCAGAATGCGGTGGCCAGCGCGTGGCGCCAGAAGCCGTCGAAGTCGAAGCCTTCGCAGGCGGTTCGATCGAAGCTCGAGATCACCACTGCGGTGGTCGCCACCGTGGCGACCGTGCGCAGGCCCAGGATGCTGATCGCGTCGCGGATCGACGAGACACGGCCGGCCACGCCGTAGAACGACGAGTTGGCCAGGCGCAGCGTCTTGGCCGTCAGGGCCTGGTCATGCGAGATCGTGGTCGCGAGTTCATCGACGGCGACGTCCTCGCGTTTCAGGGCCGAGCGCAGTTCGATGACCGCCTGCGGCAACGCCGGCAGCGTGCGGACCTTCGCATGGATGGCGTCGGGCTGGAGGGCGAGGTGGCTCACGGGTGCTCCTCGAGGCGGTACTGCTGGATCAGGTGGAACAGCGGGTGCAGCCGGCCTTCCTGCAGCGAGGCACGGAACAGGTAGGCCAGGCGCGCGCGCACATCGTCGGGCGTCGCGTCGCGCGGTGGGCCGGGTGTCTTCTCGCAGGCGTGTGGGTCGTTCGACATGGTCAGGTGGGCTCCCCTTGGAATTCGGTGGTGATGACCAGCAGCTTGCCGCGTGCGGCGGTGTCGCTCATCGCGCGGCAGACGGCGCGGTACGCGTGGCCGTCGAGCCGGATGCGGCGCTGGATGCCGTCGTCCAGGTGCAGGATGCCGGCAAGCTCGGCGGGCAGCGCGTCGTCCGCGTCGCAGCCGATCAGCGCGCCGCCGTCGCACAGAAGGGCCTGTGCGTCGCGGTTGACGAAGGCGATCATGCCGTCGGCATCGACGCCGATGATGGGCGTCGGCACGTTCTCCAGCACGCCGCGGGCGTTGGCCGCGCGGCTTTCCTCGAGGCTGGTCTGTTCGCGCTGGCGCGCGAGCAGTTCCTCCAGGCGCTGGTTGACGCGGGCCAACTCGTGGTTGGCGTTGTGCACCTCGTGCGCCAGCCGCCGGTTCTCGTCCGCGAGGTCCTTCTGCCTGAACGCCTCCGCGACGTGTGCCCGCAGCCGCTCGTCATCCCAGGGCTTGGTCAGGAACTTGTAGATCGCGCCTTCGTTCACCGCATCGGTGATCGACTGCAGCTCGGTGTAGCCGGACAGCACCATGCGCACCGTGTCCGGATAGAGCTCCTTGGCGCGGCGCAGGAACTCGACGCCGGTCATCCCCGGCATGCGCTGGTCCGACACGATGACGTCGACGTTGACCTCGGCCAGGCGCTGCAGCCCTTCGGCGCCGCTGTTCGCGGTGACGATGTGGTACCCATCGCGGCGGAACAGGCGGCGCAGCGACGACACGATGTTCTCCTCGTCGTCCACCAGCAGCAGCGTGCGCTTGCGCTGGCTGCGCGTCAGGAATCGTTCGGGCAGCCGGCGGTCTTCGCGCAGCATCTGCTCGATCTCCGCCGCGGCCACCGGCTCGCTGAAGAAGAAGCCCTGGATCATGTCGCAGCCGTTGGCGATCAGCAGGTTCAGCTGGCCCTCGGTCTCGACGCCTTCGGCGAGCACCTTCATCTGCAGGCCGTGGGCCATCGTCAGGACGGCGCGCGTGATCGAGACGTCTTCGGGGGCGGCGGTCACGTCGTGCACGAACGAGCGGTCGATCTTCACCACGTCGATGGGCAGGGTCCGCAGCACGCCCAGGTTGGAGTAGCCGGTGCCGAAGTCGTCGAGCGAGATCTCCACGCCGATCGCCTTCAGTTCGCGCAAGGTGCGCGACGTGTGCTCGACGTCGAGCGTCAACATGCTTTCGGTGACTTCCACGCCGAGGTGCGCCGGGTTGGCCCCGGTTTCCAGCAGGATGGAATGCAGGCGCCTGGCGATGTCGGGCTGCTGCAATTGCAGCGGCGACAGATTCACGTGCACGCGCACGTCCGGAAGGCCGGCGCGCGCCCAGGCCGTCACCTGCGTGCACGCGCTGCGCAGGACCCACTCGCCGATCGGGATGATGAGGCCGGTCTGCTCGGCCACCGGGATGAATTCGACCGGCGAGACCTCCCCGAGTTCGCTGCAGTTCCACCGGAGGAGGGCCTCGACGCCCAGCAACCTGCCGTCGGTCAGATCGACCTGCGGTTGATAGTGCAGGGTCAGTTCCTGGCGGCCGATGGCGCGGCGCAGCGCCGACTCGAGCGTCATGCGGCGCACCGCGTGGACGTTGGCCTGGGGCGTGAAGAAGGCGATGCGGCTGGCGCCGTTGTCGGTCTGCAGGCGTGCCGTCTGTGCGCATTCGAGCAAGCGCTGCGCATTGTCGGCGTCCGTCGGATAGGTGGCGACACCCATCGAGCAGCTGAGGTACACCTCGGTCTGGCCGACGCTTTCGGGATGGCGCAGGCCGTCGAGGATGGCGCGTGCACGGTCGAGCACGGCGCCTTGATCGTCGGCCAAGGCGGCGTCCAGCAGGATGGCGAACTCGCCGCCACCCAGGTGGGCGAGGGTTTCGTCGCTCTTGCACAAGCCGGACAGACGCGCGGCAATGGCCATCGCGAGGGTGTCGCCGGCGCCGAAGCCCATGGTCTCCTCGACCTGGTCGACCTGCGCGATGTTGAGCGACAGCAGCGTGAACCGGCTGTCATCCCACTGCGCCGCATGGGCCGCCGCATCGACGCGGTCCAGCAGCAGCACCCGGTTGGGCAGGCCGGTCAGCTCGTCGAAGTTCGCGAGCTCCTGGATGCGGCCTTCGGCCTCCCGTTGGGCGGTGATGTCCTGGAGGATGACGACGCCGCGCAGCGACACGCCGTCGGTGCCGAGCTCGACGATGCCACGGTGCAGCACTTCGAGGCGGCTGCCGTCGGAGCGCAGGATGCGGTGCTGGAACTCGAACGGGTCGCCGGGCGCGGCGCCGCGCCAGATGGACAGCACGTAGCGGCGCTCGTCGCGCGGGATCCAGCGCAGCGCGGCCGCGACGGACAGGGTGCCGAGTTCGTGCATCTCGCCCACCAGCGCATAGGCGCCCGACGACAGCGTCGCGCGGCGGCCGGCCAGGTCGATCTCGACCGAGCCGCTGCGGCAGAGGAGCTCGGTCTGGGCCAGCATGCGGGCCCGCCAGTCGGACAGCTCGCGTGCGCGCTGGATTTCGCTCACGTCGCTGAGCGTCACCAGGTCGGCCGGCCGGCCTTCGAACGCGATGGCGCGACCGAACACCCGACCGACGAACACGCTGCCATCGGCGCGCACGCAGCGAATGTCGTAGGCCACGCCGGCGATGCCGGCCATGCGCTGGCGGATGTGCTCGGCCACCCGCTCCACGTCCTGCGGGTGCACGACGCGAGTCGCTGCCATGCCGCCCAGCAGCTGGGCTTGCGTGTACCCGAGCAGTTCGACCATCTTCGGGTTGACGTAGCGGAAGCAGCCGTCCTGGATGACGAACATGCCGACCTGCGCCTGCTCGACGAACTCGCGGTAGGTGTGCGCCGCGAGCGGCGCGACGGGGGCGGGGGGGGCGGACACGATGACAGTCTCCATCTGCGGGGGCGCGCGCTCCTTGTACTTCTTGTGGAGCGCTTGGCCGGATATCGACGTCGAATTTCGAAGCTTGAGCCTCGATGGAGTGATCCGCCGCTGCGGCACTGCCATCTGACAGATTGGGTTGCTAGCGGAGGACTTTCTTGATGACTTCGACCAGCTTGGCCGGGTCGAAGGGCTTGACCAGCCAGCCGGTGGCGCCGGCGCTGCGGCCCGCCTGCTTCATCTGGTCGCTCGATTCGGTGGTCAGTATCAGGATCGGCGTCGCCTTGAACTTCGGATTGTCGCGAAGCGTTCGGGTGAGCGTGAGGCCGTCCATGCGGGGCATGTTCTGGTCCGTCAGGACGAGGTCGAAGTCGCGGGACGTGGTTTTCTCGTACGCGTCCTGGCCGTCCACCGCTTCGACGACGCTGTAGCCGGCGCTCTTGAGGGTGAAGGAAACCATTTGACGCATCGATGCGGAATCGTCGACGACGAGGATGGACGGCATGGGCTTTCTCCCTTTGGGGTGGGGTTTTACTTGGCGGATCCGCTTTGCGCAACCCTCACGCGGGAGCTGCTTCTCCTACGACCGGTATCGCGCCAGTCCTATGGGCATGCCGGTCATGGCCTTCGATGATCGGCTCGCTCTCGTGAAGGGTGCCGCATCAGATGCAACGTCGAAGAATCACCACCATGGCAACTGCTCGCGAGCGCGCTGTCGCGGCCTTGGACCCGGCCGCAGCGTCGACCCGCGCGAAGCTGTCGTGGTGGAAGACGCTCGGCCCGGGCCTGATCACCGGGGCGGCCGACGACGACCCGAGCGGCATCGCGACCTACACGCAGGCCGGGGCGCAGTTCGGCTACGGCATCGGCTGGACGCTGCTGCTGACGTTTCCGCTGATGGTGGGCATCCAGCTCGCCAGCGCGCGCATCGGCCGCATCACCGGCAAGGGCCTGACCGACAACGTCGCGAAGCTGTGCCCGGCGTGGGTGGTGATGCTGCTCGTGTCGCTGCTGGTGGTCGCGAACGTGATCAACCTCGGGGCCGACCTGAACGCGATGGCCGATGCGCTGGCGCACGTCGTCGGCGGGCCGGCGCCGGTGTACGCGGTGGCCTTCGGGCTGCTGTCGCTCGGGCTGCAGGTCTGGCTGCCCTACCAGCGCTACGTCGGCATCCTCAAGTGGCTGACGCTGAGCCTGTTCGCCTACGTGGGCGTGGCCTTCGCGGTGCACGTGGACTGGGGGCAGGCGCTGCAGGGTGCGCTGCTGCCGCACGTCCGGTGGAACAAGGACTATGTGACGACGGTGGTGGCGATCCTGGGCACCACGATCAGCCCGTACCTCTTCTTCTGGCAGGCCGCGCAGGAGGTGGAAGAGATCCACCGCGTCGCCGCGGACAAGCCGTTGCTGCGCGCACCCGCGCAGCGCGAGGCGCAGTTCCGGCGGCTGCGCATCGACACGGTCTCGGGCATGGGCTTCTCCAACCTGATCGCGTTCTTCGTGATCGTGGCCGGTGCCGCCACGCTGCACCAGCAAGGCATCGTCCACGTGGCGACGACCACGCAGGCGGCGATGGCGCTGAAGCCGATCGCCGGCAATTTCGCCTTCGTGCTGTTCGCGGCCGGCATCATCGGCACCGGGCTGCTGGCGCTGCCGGTGCTGGCCGGATCGGCGGCGTTCGCGGTGGCAAGCCTGGCCAAGGTGCGCAAGGGGCTCGACCAGCCGCTGCATCTGGCGAAGGCGTTCTACGCGATCCTCGCGGCGGCGATGGGGGTGGGCATCGCCATCAGCATCGCGGGGTTCAACCCGATGAGTGCGCTGTACTGGTCGGCGGTGGTCAATGCGGTGATCTCGGTGCCCATCATGGTGGGCGTGATGGTCGCGTCGTCGAGCCCGCGCGTCGTCGGGCAGATGCCGCTCGGCCCGGTGTGGCGGGTGCTCGGCTGGGGCGCCACCGCGGTGATGGCGGCCGCCAGCGTGGCGATGCTGGTGGCGGCGCTTGTGTGAGCTTCTGCGTCAGATCCAGCCTGTTTCACTCGAACACGGGCCGGAAGAACGTGCGCTCGTAGCTGAGGAAGCAGCGCGTCTCTTCGGCATACCGGAAGGCGGCCTGGCATTGGGGATCGTCGAACGACTTCATCCGGTACGCCTCGTAGGCCGCGAACGACGGGAAGGAGAACGAGGCGAGCGCGATGTTGCTGGCGCCTTCGGAGGGCAGCAGGTAGCCGTGGTGTACGCCGCCGAACTTCCGCACGAGCGGGATCCAGAGCTTGCCGTAATGCTCGAATTCCTTGATCTTGAACGGATCGAGGATGTAGCGCAGGTGGCAGGTGATCATGCGATGGGTTTCCTTGCGAGCTGGTGTTCTACTTGGACCGTCCGTCGAACTGCGTGACCGGGATCGACGCGAGGTCGATCCCCTCCAGGCAACGGATGTTGATGGCCGCCATGCGATGGCCCTTGGGATCGGTGCCTTCGCCGTAGGGGTGGATGCCGCAGGTCGGGCAGAACCGATGCTTGATCACGTGCTTGTTGAACACGTAGGTGCTGGCGTTCTCGTCCGGGGTCGACAGGCGCAGCGCGTCGCGCGGCACGAACCACATCAGCGAGCCCTTGCGCTGGCAGATGGAGCAGTTGCACGACATGGCGCCGCCGATCTCGCCTTCGACCTCGAATGCCACCTGTCCGCAGTGGCAGCTTCCCTTGTAGTTCATGGTTTGTCTCCGTTGTCTGTCTGTCGAGGGGCAGACTCTACCCAAGGCTGCCCCGGTTGCGGGAGAGTGCCTCACCCGATATCCGGTAGGTCAGCCTGTCCGCGACATGGATGGCGCCCAGCTTCTCGTAGAAGCGGCGGGCGCCTTCATTCGAAGCATTCACCGTCCAATCGACCCGCACGCAGCCCCTGTTCGCGGCGTATTGCAGCACCCAGTTCATCAGGGCTTCTCCCACACCCCGGCGGCGTTGCGAGGACAGCACGTACACCTCCTTCACGAACAACTGCTCGCGCTCGGCGGGCGACGGGTTCACGAAGGATTGGAACGACGAGACGGCGACGAGTCCGATGACGGTACCCTCGTTCGCGGAAGCGACGACCAACCGAACCGGCGACCTGGGCGAGACCAGGTTCTCGAGAAAATTGGCCTGCACCTCGGCCCTCGATGCTGCTTTCGCCCCGTTGTAGTGGATGCCCAGGTCATGCAGGAGATCGATGGCGGACCCGTACTGGTCTTCCTCGATGAAGCCGATGCGCAGAGCGGCTCTTCCCGCGGCTGCGTGCTGCTCGATCGAACGAATGCCGGCAAGCATCTTGTCACGCGCCGACGAGTTGGCCGAATGCACCGCCATCTTCGGCGGCTTGAAGCCGCGCAGGATGACGGCTTCTTCGATCCAGAGGACGACGTCGTAGCCCGTTCCGCGCTCGTCGTCCCCGAGGTCGTGGTCGAGACTCAGCTCTTCCACCTGGCCCGATTCCAACAGCGCGATGGCTTCGGAAGGCCAGTAGGCACGAACCCAGCCTTCGGGCGTGGCGCGCTCATCGTCGAGAAACAGTCGCATCGAGATCAATCCGGGATTTCAGGTTCGACCAATGTTGCCAGTTGCGCGAGCGACTCCTGCCAGCCGAGATGGCACATCTCGACCGGTATGACGGCCGGCAGTCCTTCCTGGACGATGCTGATCTCGGTCCCGCACGCCACCTGTCGCAATGAAATCGTGGTCTGCATTTCGCCCGGCAGGTTGGGATCGTCGAACGCGTCGGTGTAGCGGATGCGCTCGTTCGGCACCAGCTCGCGGTACTCGCCGCCGAAGCTGTGCCCGTGGCCGGTGGTGAAGTTGGTGAAAGACATCTTGTAGGTCCCGCCGACCCGCGCGTCCATGTGGTGGACCTTGCACGTGAAGCCGTAGGGCGGCAGCCACTTGGCCATCGCATCCGCCTCCAGGAACGCGCGGTAGACGCGTTCGGGCTTGGAACGAAGCACGCGATGCAGACGAACAGTGCCGGTGGTCATGATGAGGATCCTTTCGATTCGCGGGGTGGGATGACTGCAGAGCGTCGGCATGGGATGGCATGCCTGGGTCTCTGCTTCCACGACGTTCGATGGCGCGGCGGATCGACGCAGTGATGCGTCGGGGTTTACCCGTGCCCGACCACCGCAGTCCGTGATGCGTCAAGCCTCTGCGACGCCCATGTCCGGCGCAGCGATGTCGAAACTGGGTTCCTGTCTGTCTTGCGGACTGTGGGGCATGGATCCTCCCGGGTGTTCTCTCGAGGGTCGATTTGCCATCAGTGTTGCCTGGCATACCGACCCGGCGACTGCCCCACGTGGCGGCTGAACGCCGTGCTGAAGGTGCTGGCCGAGCCGTAGCCGACGCGTTCGGCGACCTCGGCGATGCCGAGATCCTGCCGGCGCAGCATGTCCTTCGCGAGCGCCATGCGCCACGCGACCAGGTACTCCATCGGCGGCAGGCCCACGGCCCGCGTGAAGCGCTCGTAGAAGGCCGAGCGCGACAGCGCCGCCTTCTTCGCGAGCTGCGCCACCGTCCACGACCGCGCGGGGTCGCCGTGCATCTGCCGCATCGAGTGCGCGATGCGCTCGTCGGCCAGGCCGCGCGCCAGCCCCGGCGGCGCATCGTCGCCCGAGGTCGAACGCAGCGCCTCGATCAGCATCAGCTCGACCAGGCGCGCCAGCACCAGTTCGCGGCCTGAGCGCTGCTCGCGCGATTCCCCGGCGACCAGGCGCACGAAGGTCGACAGCCGCTCCATCCCGCGCAGGTGCAGCACTGCCGGCAGCAGCGACACCAGCAGCGCCGCATCGGGCGAGTCGAACACGAAGTAGCCGCCCAGCAGCCGCACGTCGGGCCGGCCACCGCGCCGGCCGTGCCGCACCTCGCCCGCGGGCGCCGGCGTGGCCTTGGGATCGATGTGCACCGGCACCACCGGCGTGAAGCCCGACATCGCGAAGCCGGGCGTCGTCGGCAGCAGCACGAAGTCGCCGGCCTCGAGCGTGATCGCCGGCTGACCGTCGACCGCCAGCAGGCAGCGGCCTTCGAGCACGGCGCAGAAGCTCGGCTGGCCGAAGTCGGAATACCGCACGCCCCAGTCGCCGGCACCGCTGATGCCCTTGGCGAACACCGTGCGGGGCCGCAGCAGCGTGATGACATCCGAGAGGGGATCGCTCATGGTCTGGACGCTCGCAAACAAAAGACGGACTCCGTATTGTGGATTGTCCGGTCCGTCGTGGCTATCGTGACGACCATCGCAACCCCCCACGGAAACCACCGCCATGAAGACTGTCCTGATCACCGGCTGCTCGTCCGGCTACGGCCTCGAGACTGCACGCCATTTCCACGCCCAGGGCTGGCACGTCGTCGCCACGATGCGCACGCCGCACGAAGACATCCTGCCGAGCGCGGGCGAGCGCCTGCGCGTGCTGCCGCTGGACGTGACCCGGCCCGAGAGCATCGCGGCCGCGCTGCAGGCCAGCGGCCCGATCGACGTGCTCGTCAACAACGCGGGGCTGGGGCTCTTCGGTGCCTTCGAGGCCACGCCGATGGCCACCACGCGCGAGATCTTCGAGACCAACACCTTCGGCACGATGGCGATGACGCAGGCGGTGCTGCCGCAGTTCCGCGCGCGCCGCTCGGGCGTGGTGGTCAACGTCACCTCCAGCGCGACGCTGGCGCCGATGCCGCTGGTGGCGGTGTACACCGCCAGCAAGACGGCCATCGAAGGCTTCACCGCCTCGCTCGCGTTCGAGCTGGAGGCCTTCGACGTGAAGGTGAAGTTGGTGCAGCCGGGCTACGGGCCGACGACCCGCTTCACGAGCAACGGCGGCGCGCGCATGCAGGGCTTGATCCCCGAGCCGTATGCGCCGTTCGCGCAGCGCATCTTCGCGGCGCTGACGAAGCCGGGTGTCGTGACGGCCGAGTCCGACGTGGCCGAGGCGGTGTGGCGCGCCGTGAACGACACGACCGGGCAGCTGCGCTTCCCGGCCGGGGCCGATGCCGTCGCGCTGGCCCGGTCGAAGTGAGCCCAAGGCCATGAAGCCCTTCGGCACCCGCCACCTCGGCACGGTCGTCGCCGCGCTGCTCGCCGCCGTGATCACCGGATGCGCCAACATGCGCGATGCGGCGACTTCGGAGTTGAAGCCCAAGCCGCTCGCGCAGGTCGAGCGACCTGCCACCGAGGCCCGCCGGCCGACCGTGGCCCTGGTGCTGGGTGGTGGCGGTCTGCGCGGCTTCGCCCACATGGGCGTGCTGCGGGCTCTCGAGGAAGCCGGCATCCGGCCGGACATCGTGGTCGGCACGTCGGCCGGTGCCATCGTCGGCGCGGCCTACGCCAGCGGGATGACGGTGGCGCAGATCGAAGCGGCTGCCAGCCAGGTCAAGCTGTCATCGCTGATCGACTTCACCTGGAGTTCGCAGGGGCTCATGCGCGGCAACAAGCTCGCAGCCTGGGTCGACACGATGACCGCCGGCGTGCCGATCGAGAACTTCCCGATCCGCTACGCCGCGGTGGCCACCGACCTGGCGAGCGAGAAGCCGGTGCTGCTCGACAGCGGCCCCGCCGGCACCGCGATCCGGGCGTCGGCCGCGGTGCCCGGCGTCACTGTCGCCATCCCCTACGGCACGGGCCACCTGGTCGATGGGGGCATCACCAGCCTGGTGCCGGTGCGCTTCGCGCGTGCGATGGGGGCCGACGTCGTGATCGCGGTGGACATCTACTGCCAGGGCCCGCGCAGCGACGGCGTGGGCGCGCTCACGGTGATCCACCGCGTGATGCATGCCCAGAGCTGCCTGCTCGCAGCGCCGGAGATGGCCGAGGCCGACGTGCTGATCGCGCCCGCCGTCAAGGTGTCGGGCCTGTCTGCGAAGGACGAGCAACAACTTGCCATCAAGGCAGGCTACGAAGCCGCACGCGCCGCGTTGCCGCGGCGATGATCAATCCAGCAGGTTCGCCGGCACCTTGCCGCCGTTCTCGGCCAGCTTCTTCAGCACCTGCTTGTGCAGCCAGATGTTCATCGTGGCGGTGTCGTTCTTGTCGCCGGTGAAGCCCAGTTCGGTGGCCAGTTCGCGGCGCTCGGCCAGGCTCGATTCCATGCCCACGAGCTTCATCAGGTCGACGATCGACGTGCGCCAGTTCAGCTTCTGCGACGAAGCCGCCGCCAGCCCGCTGAGCACCGCCTCGACGTCGACCTCGCTCATCGCGACGGCCACGGGCGCTGCCTGCGTCGCGGGCGCCTGGGCCTGCGCGACGGGGGCCGAAGGCTCGTCGGCCTTCTTGCCGAAGATGGCGTCCTTGATCCTGCTGAAGATGCTCATGGCGTGCTCCTGGTTCGGTTGGACTTCAGGTCTTCTTGCTGACGAGGCGGTAGATCAACAACAGGACGATCGCGCCCACGAGGCCGCCGAAGAAGCCGGCCGACTGGCCGGGCTGGTACCACCCGAGCGCTTGCCCGGCATAGGTGGCGAGCAGCGAGCCGGCCACGCCGATCGCCACGGTGATGATGAAGCCGCCCGGGTCGCGGCCCGGCGTCAGCATCTTCGCCAGCAACCCCACCACGAAACCGATCAAGATCGTCCAGATGATGTGCATGGGCCTGTCCTCGGGTCGAAGGAAGGGGGAGACCCCCGGCGGGCGTTCAGTCTAGGGCCTGTTCACGCGTTCGGCGAGTGATCGGAAAGACCCTCGGACTCGACGGTGTTTGCGCGTCGGGCTTGCTGCGCATCGGCGGCGAGGCCTTGCCGGCTCACGTCTCATCGCGGTGCATTCACGGCTGCACGCTGCGCAAGCGCACGGCGATGTGCGCCCCCAGCAGCGCCATCGGGATGACGGTGACGAGTGCGAGCAGGTTGAACCACAGCGGGTTCTCGCCCCAGAAGAGCAGCCCGAACAGCGCGCCGAGGATACCGACGCCGAGCCCGTTGAAGTACGGGAACCGCCCGGCGATCCGTGCGGCGACGCAGCCGCCGGCCACCGTCGTCAGCGTGCCCAGGATGATGCTGGTGAGCAGGAAGCTGGTGCTGGTGGTGACGGCCTGCAGGTCCTGCGACACCTGCTCGGCGGAGCGGCCTTCGACGGAGACGTCGCCGCCATGGAGCAGGAGCAGGCCGATGCCCAGCACGGTGTCGAGTGCCAGCGTCAGCAGGATGCCGATGGCCACGGCCTTGAGATTGATTCGATTCATCCGGTTTCTTCCTTGTGCGTGGGGTTGCCTGGTGCCGATTCTCTCAAGTCCCCCGGACCCACCGGTGCCACCAGCCCAGCCGCTCGGGATAATCGGCGCACAACCACAGGAGGGATTCCGTGTCCGATGCATTTCGCGCCGATCTGGCGAGCCGCCGCTTTGTCTTGAGGGGTTTGAGTTCGGCCGTGCTGCTGGCCGTCGCGGCCTGCGGCGGCGGGGGTGGGGACAGCTCCGCACCGGCGCCCGTCGGCGGCACGCCGCCGGCCCCCGTGCCACCCGCCCCGGTT
>NZ_JBFUEB010000121.1:0-17386 GCF_056404395.1 Rhizobacter sp. P2_D12
GCGCTGCCTGCTTTCAAGGCCCGTCGCCGAAACTCCCGCCGCTCGCTTCGCTCGCTGTGGTCAAACAGTCGGCGACAAGTCAGACCACGAAGCGCGCTGGCGCGCGCGGGCCTTGAAATCAGCCAGCTCCGGCGCCCCATCCTCATTGGCGCGCCCCAGCCTGCCCGCCCGCGGCTTCGCCGAGCCAGCGGCTCTGTGCGTGCATCCCGGATTGGCATCCGGGCTACGGGAATTGGTAGCCCGGATGCCAATCCGGGACCGAGCAGGCGCAGCGAGCGACCGATCAAGCAACGCGCCGGGGAACTGGCTTTGCCAGGCCCCTGGCGTGGCGCCCCTTGGGGGCAGGAGCGATAGCGACTGGGGGGCTAAGTGATGGCATCCAGCAGCTCGCTCTCGATCGCGATCTGGGTCCGGTTCTGCTGCAAGGCCGATCCATCGATCAAGAACGTGTCCTCGACCCGCTCACCCAGCGTCGTGATCTTCGCCAGCTGCAGGTTGATGTGGTGCCGCGCCAGCACCCGCGAGATCGCATACAGCAGGCCGGAGCGGTCGCTGGTCGACACCGACAGCAGCCAGCGCTGCCCGCGCTCGTCCGGGCGCAGCAGCACCCGCGGCGTGATCGGGAACGACTTCACGCGGCGCGACAGGCGCCCGCGGCTCGGGTCGGGCAGCGGCCCCTCGGCCTTCAACGCCAGCGCCGCCTGGGTCTCCACCAGCGAGATCAGGTCGCGGTAGTGCTGCTCCATCTGCGGGCTGATCACCTGGAAGGTGTCCAGCGCATAGCCGGCCCGCGTCGTGTGGATCTTCGCGTCCAGGATGTTGAAGCCCGCGCCGTCGAAGTAGCCGCAGATGCGCGCGAAAAGATCGGGGCGGTCGGGCGCGTACACCAGCACCTGCAGCCCTTCGCCCACCGACGACAGCCGCGCCCGCACGATCGGCTCGGTGCTCGTCACGTGGCGGAACAGCGAACGCGCATGCCAGGCGATGTCGCCGGCATCGTGGCGCGCGAAGTAGCTCAGCTCCAGCGTGTTCCACAGCGGCACCTCGGTGCCCGGCAGCAGCGAATACAGGTTCAGCGTGTGCCGTGCATCCTGCTTGCGTGCCTCGATCTCGGCATCCATGTTCGGCCGCGCACCGCCCAGCGCGCGCAGCGTCAGGCGGTACAGGTCTTCCAGCAGCTTGCCCTTCCAGGCGTTCCAGACCTTCGGGCTGGTGCCGCGGATGTCGGCCACCGTCAGCAGGTACAGCGCCGTCAGCCGGCGCTCTGTGCCCACCAGGCGCACGAAGTTCTCGATCACCTCCGGGTCGCTCAGGTCTTCCTTCTGCGCGATGCGCGACATCGTCAGGTGGCCCTTGACCAGGAACTCGATCAGCGCCGTGTCGTCCTTGTCGAGGCCGTGGTCGCGGCAGAAGCGCCGCACCTCCACCGCGCCCAGGTCGGAATGGTCGCCGCCGCGCCCCTTGGCCACGTCGTGGAACAGCGCCGCGATGTACAGCACGTAGGGCCGGTCCCAGGTGGACGCGAGCTGCGAGCAGAACGGGTACTCGTGCGCATGCTCCGGGATGAAGAAGCGCCGCACGTTGCGCAGCACCATCAGGATGTGCTGGTCCACCGTGTAGACGTGGAACAGGTCGTGCTGCATCTGCCCGACGATGCGCCGGAACACCCACAGGTAGCGGCCCAGCACGCTGGTCTGGTTCATCAGCCGGAAGGCGTGCGTCTGGCCCTCGGGCTGGTGCAGGATCTGCATGAACGTCGCCCGGTTCGCCGGGTCGCGCCGGAAGTCGCCGTTCATCACCTCGCGGGCGTTGTACAGCGCCCGCAGCGTGCGCGCCGAGAGGCCCTTGATGCCGGGCGTCTGCTGGTAGACCAGGAAGGTCTCCAGGATGGCATGCGGCTCGCGCTCGTACAGGTCGTCGCTCGCCACCTCGAGCATGCCGGCGCGGTCGAGGAAGTGCGGGTTGATCGGCCGCATCGGCGCATCCTGCGAACCGCTGACACGCTCCTCGATGTTCAGCACCAGGATCTGGTTCAGCTGCGTCACCGCCTTGGCTGCCCAGTAGTAGCGGTGCATCAGCTGCTCGGATGCGCGGCGCGCCGGCGTGGCGACGTAGCCGAAGCTCTCGGCCACCGCCGTCTGCAGGTCGAACACCAGCCGGTCCTCGCGCCGGCCGGCCACCATGTGCAGCCGTGCCCGGATCAGCCGCAGCAGGCCTTCGTTGCGCTGCAGCTGCTTGACCTCGAACGGCGTGATCAGCCCCTTGGCGGCGAGCTCGGTCCAGGTCTTGCCGAGGCCCGCGGCGCGCGCGATCCAGATCACCATCTGCAGGTCGCGCAAGCCGCCCGGGCTCTCCTTGCAGTTGGGTTCGAGCGAGTAGGGCGTGTCCTCGTATTTCTGGTGGCGCTGGCGCATCTCGAGCGTCTTGGCGCGCAGGAAGGCCTTCGGGTCCATCGCGTCCGCGGTGGCGCGGCGGAAGGCATTGAAGAGCCGCTTCGAGCCGCACAGGTAGCGCGATTCGAGCAGCGCCGTCTGCACCGTCACGTCGCCGTGCGCCTCGGCCACGCATTCATCGACGGTGCGCACGCTGGAGCCGATCTCCAGCCCCAAGTCCCAGCAGGCGGTGATGAAGCCCTCGACCGACGACTTCAGCGCATCGTTGGCCGAACCGGGTCCGCCCATGCGGGCGTTCTCCAGCGCATCGCCGGGCGGCAGCAGCACCAGCACGTCGACGTCGGAATGCGGGTACAGCTCGGCCCGCCCGTAGCCGCCGACGGCCAGCAGCGCGGCGCCGGGCGGCATCATCGCGTGTTCCCACAAATCGAGCAGGGTCTGGTCGACGTGGCGCGCCAGCGCCCGCACCAGCCGCGTGGCGGCCGGCGCCGCGGCGCGCGACTCGCGGAAATGCGCCAGCAGCGCCGCCTTGCCTTCGCGGAAGCGGCTGCGTTGCTCGGCCAGGCTGCGCACGCCCGCCGGTGCCGGTGTGCCCACCGCGATTGCCACCGGGGGCACCGTCAGGCGGCCGACGTGGCGGCGCTGGCGGCCGGGGCCGTCGCGAACGCCGGCGGCGGCGGGCTGCCGGCCGACAGCGTCAGSACYTCGWAGCCSGTCTCGGTGACCAGCACCGTGTGYTCCCAYTGSGCCGACAGCGAGCGGTCTTTCGTGACGATGGTCCAGCCGTCGCCGGCCTCGCGGATGTCGCGCYKGCCGGCRTTGATCATCGGCTCGATCGTGAASAYCATGCCSGGYWSCAGSWCTTCGAGCGTGCCCGGGCGGCCGTAGTGCAGCACYTGCGGCTCTTCRTGGAACKWGCGGCCGAYGCCGTGGCCGCAGAAYTCGCGCACGATCGAGAAGCCGGCGTTCTCGGCGAAGGTCTGGATCGAGTGCCCGATGTCGCCCAGGTGGATGCCCGGCTTCACCTTGACGATGCCCTTCCACATGGCGTCGTACGTGATCTGGCACAGCCGGTTGGCGGCGATCGAGCCGTGACCGACGACGAACATCCGGCTGGTGTCGCCGTGCCAGCCGTCCTTGATGACGGTGACGTCGATGTTGACGATGTCGCCGGCCTTCAACGGGCGGTCGTTCGGGATGCCGTGGCAGACCTGGTGGTTGATCGACGTGCAGATCGACTTGGGGTAGGGCGTGTAACCCGGCGGGGCGTAGTTGAGCGKGGCCGGGATGCCGCCCTGCACGTTCACGATGTGGTCGTGCGCCAGCTTGTCGAGCTGCTCGGTGCTGATGCCCGGCTTCACGTGCGGCGTGAGCATGTCCAGGACTTCGGAGGCCAGCCGGCCGGCGATGCGCATGCCCGCCACATCGTCGGCGTTCTTGATCGTGATCGTCATGGCCGGAATTATTGCACCGGCCCCCGTAAAATCCCGGGTTTCCACCGGCAGTCCCTGAATGCGACCCGGTCTCCAGAAACCGTTCTTTCACTGAACGTGACCCTGAGCGTGATGTCCACACCCAAGCATTTGCTGCACTTCGAGGGCGGCAACGCCTTGTCCGCCTTCCGTGCCCAGGCCTTGCTGCCGCGGCTGCAGGCCATCAGCCCGCGCATCACCGGCGTGCATGCCCGCCACGTGCACTGGGTCTGGAGCGACCAGCCGCTGCCGCGCGACGCGCATGACAAGCTGGCTGCGCTGCTCACCTACGGCGATGCCTACGCCGGCCCGGCCGACGGCGCCTTGGTGCTGGTGGCGCCGCGCCTGGGCACCGTGTCGCCCTGGGCCAGCAAGGCCACCGACATCGCCCACAACTGCGGCTTGGCCATCCGCCGCGTCGAGCGCGTGACCGAATACCGGTTGAGCCTGAAATCCGGCCTGTCCGGGTTGCTGGGCGGCAGTGGCAAGCCGCTGGACGTGGCTGAACTGCAACAGGCGGCCGCGCTGCTGCACGACCGCATGACCGAAAGCGTGCTGCTGCAGCGCGCTGACGCCGCCCACCTGTTCGACGAGCAGGCCGGCAAGCCGATGGAGCACGTCGACGTGATCGGCCAGGGCCCTTCGACAGGCTCAGGACGAACGGGGCCTTCGACAAGCTCGGGCCGCACGGCATTGGAAGCGGCCAACAAGAGCTTCGGCCTGGCCCTCAGCGACGACGAGATCGACTACCTGGTGGCGGCCTTCACCGGCCTTGCGCGCAACCCGACCGACGTCGAGCTGATGATGTTCGCGCAGGCCAACAGCGAACACTGCCGGCACAAGATCTTCAACGCCCGCTTCACGATCGACGGCACCGAGCAAGAGCGCTCGATGTTCGCGATGATCCGCAACACCCACCAGCTGGCGCCGCAGCACACGGTGGTGGCCTACAGCGACAACGCGTCGGTGATGGAGGGCGGCCCGACCGAGCGCTGGCTGCCGCAGGGCTACACCAATGCGCCGCTGTACGGCCCGCGCGAAGAGACGGTGCACGTGCTGATGAAGGTGGAGACGCACAACCATCCGACGGCGATCTCGCCGTTTCCCGGCGCGTCCACCGGCGCCGGCGGCGAGATCCGCGACGAGGGCGCCACCGGCCGCGGCTCCAAGCCCAAGGCCGGGCTGACCGGTTTCAGCGTGTCCAACCTGCACCTGCCGGGCACGAACGAGCCGTGGGAGCAGTCGCCCTACGGCAAGCCGGAGCACATCGCGAGCCCGCTGCAGATCATGGTCGACGGCCCGCTCGGCGGCGCGGCCTTCAACAACGAGTTCGGCCGGCCCAACCTGGCCGGCTACTTCCGCGTCTACGAGCAGACGGTCGACGGCCAGCGCCGCGGCTACCACAAGCCCATCATGATCGCCGGCGGGCTGGGCAGCATTTCCGCCAGCCAGACGCACAAGGTGCAGTTCCCGGCCGGCACGCTGCTGATCCAGCTGGGCGGCCCGGGCATGCGCATCGGCATGGGCGGCGGCGCGGCCAGCTCGATGGCGGCCGGCGCCAACGCGGCCGAGCTCGACTTCGACTCGGTGCAGCGCGGCAACCCCGAGATCGAGCGCCGTGCGCAGGAGGTCATCAACCACTGCTGGGCACTCGGCGAATCGAATCCCATCCTCGCGATCCACGACGTCGGTGCCGGCGGCATCTCGAACGCCTTCCCCGAGCTGGTCGACGGTGCCGGCCTGGGCGCGCGCTTCGACCTGAGCCAGGTGCCGCTCGAGGAGACCGGCCTCGCGCCGAAGGAAATCTGGTGCAACGAGAGCCAGGAACGCTACGTGATGGCGGTGTCGCCCGAGGCGCTGCCGATTTTCCGCGCGATGTGCGAGCGCGAGCGCTGCCCGTTCGCGGTGGTCGGCGTGACCACCGAGGCGAAGCAGCTGGTGCTCGACCAGCCGGGCTCCGATGACGTCCCGATCGACATGCCGATGGAGGTGCTGCTCGGCAAGCCGCCGAAGATGCACCGCGACGTGCGCCGCGTCAGCCGCACGCTGCCCGCGCTGCAGCTGACCGATGTCGCGCTCGACAAGGTGGCCTTCGACGTGCTGCGCCACCCGACGGTCGCCAGCAAGCGTTTCCTGATCACGATCGGCGACCGCACCGTCGGCGGCCTGAACCACCGTGACCCGATGGTCGGCCCGTGGCAGGTGCCGGTGGCCGACTGCGCGGTGACGCTGGCCGACTTCCGCGGTTTCCGCGGCGAGGCGATGAGCATGGGCGAGCGCACGCCACTCGCGACGCTGGACGCACCGGCCTCGGGCCGCATGGCGGTCGGCGAGGCCATCACCAACCTGCTGGCCGCGCCGATCGAGCTGTCGCGGGTCAAGCTCAGCTGCAACTGGATGGCCGCCTGCGGCGAGCCCGGCGAAGACGCCGCGCTGTACGACACCGTCCAGGCGGTGGGCATGGAACTGTGCCCGGCGCTGGGCATCAGCGTGCCGGTCGGCAAGGACAGCCTGTCGATGCGCACCCGCTGGACCGACGGCGGCACGGCGAAGCAGGTGACGGCGCCGGTGTCGCTGATCGTCTCCGCCTTCGCGACGCTCTCCGACGTGCGCGGCACGCTGACGCCGCAGCTGCAGCCGGGCGACACCACGCTGGTGCTGATCGACCTGGGCCAGGGCAGGAACCGCATGGCCGGCTCGATGCTGGCCCAGGTGCTGAACCAGTTCGGTGACGAGGTGCCCGACCTGGACGACCCGGCGCTGCTGAAGTCGCTGGTCGCCGCGATCAACCAGCTGCGTGGCCAGGGCCGCCTGCTCGCCTACCACGACCGCAGCGACGGCGGCCTGTGGGCGGCGGCCTGCGAGATGGCCTTCGCCGGCCACCTGGGCCTGAGCCTGAACGTCGACATGCTGGTCACCGAGGGCGACGGCATCAGCGACAGCCGGGCCGACGTCGGCGACTCGAAGAACTGGGCCGGCCAGGTCGGCGCGCGGCGCACCGAGCTGACGCTGAAGGCCTTGTTCAACGAGGAGCTGGGCGCCGTGATCCAGGTGCCCACGGCCGTGCGCAACGAGGTGATGCAGGTGCTGCGCGAGCATGGCCTGTCGAAGCACAGCCATTTCATCGGCAAGACCAACGAGCGCGGCGTCGTCGAGGTGTGGCGCGACGCGAAGGCGGTGTTCAGCGCGCCGCTGCGCGAGCTGCACCAGGCCTGGGACGAGGTCAGCTGGCGCATCGCCAGGCTGCGCGACAACCCGGCCTGCGCCGACGCCGAGCACGAGGCCGCCGGCCGCAGCGAGGACACGGGGCTGCACCTGCAGCTGAGCTTCGACCCGGCGGCGCCGGTGGCGCCGTACGTCAACACCGCGCGGCCGAAGGTCGCGATCCTGCGCGAGCAGGGCGTCAACAGCCACCTCGAGATGAGCTACTCGATGGCGCAGGCCGGCTTCGACACCTTCGACGTGCACATGAGCGACCTGCAGACCGGCCGCGCGCGCTTCGACCAGTTCCAGGGCTTCGTCGCCTGCGGCGGCTTCAGCTACGGTGACACGCTGGGTGCCGGCGAAGGCTGGGCGCGCTCGGTGATGTTCAACCCGGTGCTGGCCGAGCAGTTCGCGGCGTTCTTCGGCCGCAGAGACACCTTCGCGCTGGGCGTGTGCAACGGCTGCCAGATGATGGCGGCGCTGTCGCCGCTCATCCCCGGCGCACAGGACTGGCCCAAGTTCACGCGCAACCGCAGCGAGCAGTTCGAGGCCCGGCTGGCGCAGGTCGAGGTGCTGGACAGCCCGTCGATCTTCTTCGGCGGCATGGCCGGCAGCCGTCTGCCGATCGCGGTGGCGCACGGCGAGGGGTATGCCGATTTCTCGCAGCGCGGCGACGCAGCCAAGGTGAAGCGCGCGATGCGTTTCGTCGACCACGCGGGCCGGCCGACCGAGACCTACCCGGCCAACCCGAACGGCAGCCCGGACGGCTTGACCGCGGTGACGACGGCCGATGGCCGCTTCACCGTGCTGATGCCGCACCCGGAGCGCGTGTTCCGCAACGTGCTGATGAGCTGGACCTCGGGCGACATCGCGGCCCACAGCCCGTGGATGCGCATGTTCCACAATGCGCGCCGCTGGATCGGATGACAGGGAGACATCGCCCATGCACAGCAAGCCCGTCCGCTACCTGGTGCTGATCGACGCCGCCGGCGCATCGATCGCGCGGCTGTTCGACKACCAGCTGCACCAGCTCAACGAGATCGACGGCGGCAGCGAAGAGGTGGCCGTGATGACGCGCGGCCTGGCGCCCGAGCATTCGGCGGACGGTGCCGACTGGGCGCGCGCGTTGCGCGGCCACAGCGCGGCCGAGCGGGCCGCGGCGCGCGTCTACACGCTCGACGTCTAGGAGGGGCGCCATGCCGCATTGCATCGTCGAATGCACCCGGGCCGTGGCCGGTCAGGTCCCGGTCGAGCGCCTGATGCGCGCGGTGCACGACGCCGCGCTCGCGAGCGGGCTCTTCACCGTCGGCGACGTGAAGATCCGCGTGCTGGTCCACGAGCACAGCCTGGTCGGCGGCATCGATGCCGATTTCGTGCACGTGTTCGCCTATGTGCTGACCGGCCGCGAAGAGGCCGATCGCAAGAAGCTGTCGGCCTCTGTCGTGCGCGGCCTCGCGGCCCTGCTGCCGGGCGTGCAGGCGATCTCCTGCGATGTGCGCGAGATGAACCGGGCCACCTTCAGCAACCGCCGCAACTGCGGCCTTGATGCCAGCCCATGAGCGCGCCAGTCGTCCGCGCGCTGTCGATCGACCTGGCGCCACCCATCGAGCGCCGCTGGGCCGGTGGCGATGCCTTCGTGACGGCGTTCTTCAACGCGCTGTCGATGAGCTTCCCGGTCGGCGAGCAGTTCTTCATCGATTCGGTGCGGGCCGCGGTGAAGGCCTTGCCGGCCGACGCGCAGGCGCGCTTTGCGGCCGAGGTGCAAGGTTTCGTCGGCCAGGAGGCGACGCACCGCCGCATCCACGGCCTGTTCAACGGGCACCTCGAGGCGCAGGGCCACGTCAACACCTGGGGCCCGCGGGCGACGCGCCGCATCGCGCGCTTCCAGGGCGGCGACCCGCGCCATGCGCTGGCGGTGACGGCCGGCTACGAGCATTTCACCGCGATCATGGCGGCGTGGATGCTGCAGCATCCCGGGCTGCTGGACGCGGCCGAGCCGCGGCTGCGCACGATGTGGATGTGGCATGCGGCCGAGGAGACCGAGCACCGCAGCACGGCCTTCGACGTGTACCAGGCGCTGGGCGGCAGCGACCGCTGGCGCATCCGCTGGTTCCGGGTGGTCACGTTCTTCTTCGTCACCGACGTGCTGCGCCAGACGCTGCGCAACCTGGCGCACGACGGGGCGCTGCTGCGCGTCGGCACATGGCGCAGCGCAGGGCGGTTGCTGTTCGGCCGCGAGGGCCTCGCGCGGCTGACCTTCAAGCCGTGGCGGGCGTACTTCCGGCAGGGCTTTCATCCGCGGGAGCAGGACGAGCCGCGCGCGGCTCAGTGGCTGCGGGACAACGCCGGAGCCTTCCGCGAGGTGTAGCCCGGATGCCAATCCGGGGTTTCTCGGACACATCCCGGATGGGCATCCGGGCTACGCTCAGGCAGCGATGATCCGCACCGAGGTGCCCCCCAGCACCGCATTCCCCGACAGCGGATCCCACTGCGATTCGTCCAGCACCGCATTCAGGTTGGCACCGGGCCGCTGCGCCGCGACGCTCAACCGCGCCCCCGGCTGGGCATGGCCCCAGCCATGCGGCAGGCTGATCACGCCGGGCATCATGTCGTCGCTCACCTCCACCTGCACGTCGATCGCGTGCCGGTCCGAGCGCGAGATCCGGGCCCGTCCGCCGTCGCGCAGCTGCCAGCGCACCGCGTCGTCCGGGTGGACCAGCGCCGTGCAGCGGAACGGCCCCTTGGCCAGCGTCGGCAGGTTGTGCATCCAGCTGTTGTTCGATCGCACCTGGCGCCGGCCGATGATCACGGCGTTGCCGCCGGTCTCCTGCGCATTCAGGTCGGCCGCCACCCGCTGCAGGTCGTCCAGCAGCATCGCGGGCGCCAGCTCGATGCGGCCCGACGGCGTGCGCAACAGCTCCGGCACGCGCGGCTGCAGCGGCCCGAGGTCGATGCCGTGCGGCGCGGCCATCAGCTTCTCGAGCGTGAGCCCATCGGGCCGGCGGCCGAAGCCGTCGCCGAAGGGGCCGCCGCGCAGCGCCAGGTCCAGCAGCCGTTCCGGACCGCGGTGGCGCGATACCGCCTGCAGCATCGCGTCGGCCTGGTCGCCGGCCAGCCGCCGCACGTCCTCGGCCACCAGCGCATCGTCGAGGGCGCCGACGTCGGCCGCGGCRCCGCGCCCCTGCACGATCGCGGCCAGCCTCAGCAGCGTCTCCCACTCCGCCGGCTGGCCTTCGGGTGCGGGCAGCACCGGCGGGCTGTAGCGCGCGTGGTTGCGCACGCTGAACTGTGGGAAGGCCACGTCGTAGTGGGCATCCTGCAGCGGCGACAGCCCCGGCAGCACCACGTCGGCATGCCGCGTGGTCTCGTTCAGGTAGATGTCCAGGCTCAGCATGAAGTCGAGCCCGTCGAGCGCCGCCGCGAGCCGCGGCCCGTTCGGTGCCGACAGCACCGGGTTGCTGGCGATCGTGATCAGCGCCTTGACCTGGCCCGCGCCGGGCGTCTCGATCTCCTCGGCCAGGCAGTTCATCGGCAGCTCGCCGTACACCTCGGGCGCGCCGCTGACGCGGCTGCGGTGCCGGCCGGTGATGATGCCGCGCCCACGGCCCGGCGTGCCTGCGGTGTTGGCTGCAAACGCCGCGGCGGTCGGGAACATCGCCCCACCCGGCGCATCGAGATGCCCGGTCAGGATGTTCAGCACGTCGATCAGCCACGAGCAGGTGGTGCCGTAGCGCTGCACGCAGGTGCCGATGCGGCCGTAGACGCAGCCGCGCCGGGCCGCCGCGAGCTCGCGCGCCAGCACGCGGATGTCGTCGGCCGCGATGCCGCAGCGCGGCGCCATCGCGTCGGCACCGAAAGCCTGCACCGCGTCGCGCAACGCGTCCAGCCCGGCCAGGTGCGGTGCCAGCCGCCCCGGCTTCACCAGGCCTTCGGCGAACAGCGTGTGCACCATGCCGAGCAGCAGGAACACGTCGCCCGCCGGGCGGRTGAAGTGATGGCGGTCGGCCAGCGCCGCCGTCTCGGTGCGGCGCGGGTCGATCACGACCAGCCGGCCGCCGCGCGCCTTCATCGCCTTCGCCTTGCCGCGGAAGTCGGGCACCGTCCACAGGCTGCCGTTGCTCGCCATCGGGTTCGCGCCCAGCACCAGCAGGTGGTCGCAGCGCTCGATGTCCGGCACCGCCGTCGACAGCCAGTGGCCGTACATCAGCCCGTTGGCCAGCTGCTTGGGCATCTGGTCCAGCGTCGAGGCCGAGAAGAAGTTGCGCGTGCCCAGCGCCTTCAGCAGCCGCGGCATGTACAGCAGCAGGCCCATCTTGTGGGCCGACGGGTTGCCGAGCGTCAGCGCGACGCTGTCGTGGCCGTGCGCCTCGCGCAGCGGCAGCAGCCGCCGCTCGATCTCGGCAAAGGCCTCGTCCCAGCTGGCGGGGACGAACACGCCGTCGCGCTTGACCAGCGGCGTGCGCAGGCGGTCGGGGTCCTCGTGCAGGTCCTTCAGCGCGACGCCTTTCGGGCACAGGTAACCGGCGCTGAACACGTCGGCCTCGTCGCCGCGGATCGCGCCGATGCGGCCGTCGTCATCGACCTGGACCGCGAGGCCGCAACAGGCCTCGCACAGGGGGCAGATGCGCAATGCGGTTCGGGTCGTCATGGGGGTCTCCTTGCCGCTTTATCGCGCGGTTTGCCCCGCCTGTCCGTCACCCAGGCGACGCAGCCGCGCGGTGGTCTCGGCATCGGCCGGGAAGAAGGTCTCCAGCGCCAGCTCGGACAGCGTGATGTCGACCGGCGTGCCGAACACCGTCGTCGTGCTGATGAAGGACAGCTCGCCGACCGCGCTGCGCAGCCGCAGCGGCACGGCCACGGCGCTCCAGTCCTCGCCGCCGGGCGGGCTGTCGTCGCCCGGATAGGCCTGCAGCTCCGCCAGCAGCGCCACCAGCACCGGGTCGGCGCTGGCCAGGATCTGCGTGCGCAGCCGCGCGAACAGGTGCGTGCGCCAGGCGTTCAGGTTGACGATCTTCGGTGCCACGCCCTGCGGGTGCAGGCTCAGGCGCAGCACGTTGACCGGCGGCTGCAGCAGCGGCGGCGCGATGCCGTCCAGCAGCATCAGCATCGGCCGGTTGTGCGCCAGCATGTTCCAGTGCCGGTCCACCGCCAGCGCAGGGTGCGGCTCGTGCGCCCGCAGCACCAGCTCGACGGCCTCGCGCGCCGCCTGCAGCGCCGGGTCGTCCAGCGTGCGCTCGCGGTACAACGGCGCGAAGCCGGCGGCGGTGAGCAGCGTGTTGCGTTCGCGCAGCGGCACGTCCAGCGCCTCGGCCAGGTGCAGCACCATGGCGCGGCTCGGGGCGGCGCGGCCGGTTTCGACGTAGCTCAGGTGGCGGGTGGAGATGTCGGCGTCGCTCGCGAGGTCGAGCTGGCTCAGGCGCCGGCGCTGGCGCCATTCGCGCAGCAGGGCGCCGACCGGCGGCGGGCTGGAGGGCAGGGCAGTGTGCATGCGCCGGACGATAGCGCAGCAGTTGCATGCCGGCCATGACCCCGCGGGTCATGGCGGCGGGGTCACACGAGGGCGGGCTTGCGCTCCACCGCCAAGGGCAGCCGGACGACGGCGCGCAGGCCGTGCGGCGCCACCGGCTGCAATTCGACCGTGCCGGTGTGGCGCAGCACGATCTCCTTGACGATCGCAAGGCCCAGCCCGCAGCCGTTGCCCTCGTGCGTCGCGCGTGCGAAGCGGTCGAACACGCGCTCGCGGTCGGCCTCGGCGATGCCCGGCCCGTTGTCCTCGACTTCCAGCACCGCCTGTCCGTCGTGCGCCGCGAGCCGCACCGTGACCACGCTGCCGTGCCCGGCGTAGCGGATCGCGTTGTCGACCAGGTTGATCAGCGATTCGCGCAGCAGCAGCGCGTTGCCCTGCACCTCGATTGGCTGGTCGTCGTCATCGGGAAAGCCGTCGTCCAGCCCCAGGTCGACGCCTGCATGCCGCCCGCGCGGCACCAGCTCGGCCGTCACCTCGCTGGCCAGGCGCCGCAGGTCGACACGGGTGCGGCCCTGCGCGGCCACCGATTCCGGCTCGGCACGCGCCAGCGTCAGCAGCTGGTTGATCAGGTGGGCGCTGCGCGTCGCGCTCTCGTGCACACGGCGCAGCCGCGCCTGCAGCGCCGGGTTGTCGGTCTCGGTCAGCGCGAGCTCGGTCTGGCTCTTCAGCCCCGCCAGCGGCGTGCGCAGCTGATGCGCCGCATCGCTGATGAAGCGCTTCTGCACCGACACGTTCTCGTGCACCTGGGCCAGCAGGCTGTTCAGCGCCTTCACCAGCCCGCGCACCTCTTCCGGCGCGGCCTCGAGCTTGATCGGCGCCAGGTCGTTGGGCGCGCGGTCTTCCACCTCGGCGCGCAGCCGTGCCAGCGGCGCGAGGCCGGTGCGGATGCCGCCCCAGACGATCACCGACATCAGCGCCACCAGCCCCGACAGCGGCAGCGCCGTGTCGACCAGGATCTGCCGCGCCAGCTCCTCGCCGCTGGCACGGCTGCGCGCCACCTGCACCAGCATGCGCTGCGGCGCGTTCTCGTCGCCGAACGACAGGTACATGGCCGCGACGCGGATACCCAGCTGGTGGGACTTCTCCTTCATGCTGCCGTTGTAGAAGTAGGTCTCGCCCAGGCGCGCGTCGGTGGGCGGCGGCGGCGGCAGCTTGTTGTTGCCGAGGATGAACTCGCCCGGCGGCGTGCTGACCATGTAGTACACGCGGTCGTCGGGGTCGGCCTCGATGATGTCCTGCGCGGCCTTCGGGAAGTCGATGAACAGGCCGTTGCCGATCGGCTTGACCTGGCGCGCGAGGGCCCGCGTCGCGGTCTTCAGCGCCGCGTCGATGGCGCGGTTGGCGTACCGGTCGGCGACGTTGTAGGTGACCCATGCGGCCGCCAGCCACAGCACCAGCTGCGGCAGCAGCAGCCACAGCAGCAGGTGGCGGTGCAGCGAGCGGGTGCCCGGCGTCACGCCCGGCACGCGGCGCAGGGCCAGCTTGAACGGCGACAGCATCGATCAGGCCAGCCGGCGCCGAGCCGCCTCAAGGCGGCTGCACCCCCGCGGGGGGCAGGAGCGCAGCGACGTGGGGGCCGTCATGACCCTTCGGCTTCCAGCAGGTAACCCAGGCCGCGCACCGTGCGGATCGCCAGGCCCGAGCCATCCAGCTTGCGCCGCAGCCGGTGGATGTAGACCTCGATCGAGCCGGCATTGGCGTCGCCGCGCTCCACCGCCCAGGCCTCGGCGATCTGCTCCTTGGTCACGACCTTGTCACGCTGCGTGAGCAGCAGGTCCATCAGCATCCATTCGCGCGGCGACAGTTCCATAGGCTCGTTGTCGATCGCGGCGCGGCGCGTGTCGCGGTCGAAACTGAGCCGGCCCATCTCCTGCGCGCTGGCAGCCGCGGCGCTGCGGGTGCGGCGCAGCAGCGCGCGGATGCGCGCCTCCAGCTCGGGGAAGTCGAAGGGCTTGGTCAGGTAGTCGTCGGCACCGGCGTTCAGGCCGGCGACGCGGTGGTCCAGCCCGTCGAGGGCGGTCAGCACCAGCATCGGCAGCGTCGGGCGCGCGGCGCGCACGCGCTTGAGCACCGTCAGACCGTCCACCAGTGGCAGGCCCAGGTCGAGCACGCCCAGGTCGAACTGCTGGCGCAGCAGCAGGTATTCGGCGACTGCGCCGTTCGGGGCCACGTCGACCTCGAAACCGGCCAGCGCCAGGTTGGCGCTCAGGGCATCGGCGAGGATGGCGTCGTCTTCGGCAAGCAGCAGCTTCATGGGGCAAGCTTAACGAAGTCGGTGCCCCTCGTGCATCGCCGGATACCCGAACCGCCCCGGGTGCTGGCACACTGTGCCGGATTCGAACCCGCCCTGGTGGCCCGCATGCACGACCACGCTGCATTGATCCAACGCTTCTATGAAGGCTTCTGCCGCCGCGACTGGGCCGCGATGGGCGCCTGCTACCACCCGCAGGTGCACTTCAGCGACCCGGTGTTCGACCTGCACGGCCCCGATGCCGGGATGATGTGGCGCATGCTGTGCACCAACGGGCGCGACCTGCGGCTCGAATACACCGGCATCCAGGCCGACGACACGCAGGGCGGTGCGCACTGGGAGGCGAGCTACACGTTCTCGGCCACCGGCCGCAAGGTGCTGAACATCATCGATGCGAGCTTCCAATTCCGCGACGGGCTGATCGTGCGCCACGTCGACCAGTTCGATTTCTGGGCATGGTCGCGGCAGGCCCTCGGGCCGGCAGGCTGGGCACTCGGGTGGTCGAGCTTTCTGCACGACAAGATCAAGGCCAAGGCTGCGGGGAGCCTGGCTCAATTCAAGGCCAAGAACCCCGCGTGATGACAACCCCTCGCCCGGCGCTCGGCTCGCGCGTCGGTCGAGGCATCAGGTCATGCCGCCATTGATCGAGATGACCTGGCCGGTGATGTAGCCGGCCTCGTCCCCCGCCAGAAACCCCACCAGCGCCGCCACCTCGTCCGCCTTGCCGGCCCGCTTGGCCGGCACCAGCTGCGCGATCGCCTTGTCGTCGAAGGCCTGCGCCGTCATCGGCGACGCGATGATGCCGGGCGCGACTGCGTTGACCGTGATGCCGCGGCTCGCCAGCTCGAGCGACAGCGCCTTGGTGGCGCTGTTCAGCGCCCCCTTGGCGGCCGCGTAGTTGGTCTGCCCGCGGTTGCCCATCACGCCGGCCACCGACGAAATGTTGATGATGCGGCCCCAGCGGGTGCGGATCATCGGCATCACCAGCGGCTGCGTCACGTGGAAGAAGCCGTTCAGCGACACGTCGATCACGCGCTGCCATTGCTCCTCGCGCATCGCCGGGAACACCGCGTCGTCGTGCAGGCCGGCGTTGTTGACGACGACCTGGATCGCGCCGGCATCCGTCAGCGCCGCCAGGGCCGTCTCGCAGGCGCCGCGGTTCGTCACGTCGAAGCAGACCGCCTCGGCCGAGCCGCCGGCGGCCTTCAGCTGCAGCGCCAGCAGCTCGACCGCCTCGGGCCGCGAATTGGCATGCGCGATGACGTGGAAGCCATCGCGCGCCAGGCGCCGCGCGATCGCGCCGCCGAGTTCGCCGCTGGCGCCGGTGACCAGTGCGCGGCGCGGAGTGGGGGTGTCGTTGCTCATGTCGCTCCCTCGGGATTCAGCACGACGGCCAATCGGCCCTCGGCAACGGGTTCGCCGCGATGGCGCACGTGGAACGCGTACAGCAGTTGATGCTCATCGCCGGCCAGCCGCTCGGCCTCGACCTGCAGCGTGCCATCGAGGTCGTGCAGATGCAGGCGGTGGCATTGCACGCCGCGCGCGCTGGCCAGGAAGCCCGGGGTCGGCGCGGCGCCGCTCGTCCGGGCGAGCAGCGCGCCATGCAAGGCCATGGCCTGTGCGGCGTACTCGATCGCGGCCGTCGCGAGCAGCCCCGATGCAGTGCGCAGCGGGTTGTCGGCCGCACGGTGGCCGCTGGCGCGGCATTCGATGCTTGTCGCGTCCCAGCGCAGCAGGCCATCGAGCAGGCACATGCGGCCCGCATGCGGGATCAGTGCCGCGATGCCGGCATGGTCGAGCAGCACGGGGGCCTCGTTCACAACGGCTGCACGTCCACGCGCAGCGACATTCCCGGCTGGCACTCCAGCACGATGCGGCCGGCGCGGCCGCGGGCCAGCAGCTCCAGCAGCGGCAAGGCGCGCGCCGCGGGGATCTGCCGGCGCACCGTCTCCAGCCCGTCGTCGCTGCATGGCGTGGCCACGTCATCGGCCTGGGCCGTCACCGACAGCCGCGCCAGTGCGCCGTCGGCCGCCGCATGCAGCACCAGCGCGATGCCCAGGCTGTCGACCAGCGGGCGCGCCGCATGCAAGGGCTCAGGGTAGGGCACGTCGCTCGCCACCAGCAGCAGGGGTTGCGGCTGCTGGTGCAGCTGGCCGATCGCCTCCACCAGCCCGGCCGCGAAGCCGGTGTCGAAGGCGCACACGCTGGTCGATGCGGCACGGCCGCTGACGGCGATGTGCCAGTAGCCGGCCGCCGCGTTGTGCACCGAGTTCGTGAAGCGCGTCGGCGACACCAGCCGCTCGGGCGTGGCCAGCGCCTCGCACAGCGCGTGACAGTTGGTGCCGTCGCCACTGGACGACGCGAAGATGGTGGCGGCGCGCGCCGGGTCGAGGCCGGCCTGCCGGCAGGCCTCGTCGGCGACCGCGATCGCGATCTTGATCGCCGCGCCGGCACGTCGCCGCTCGGCGGCCGGCAGGCGGGCCGGCGGCGGGATGGCGGTCGGCGTGCGGGTGTACGGCAGCGTGCCGCCGAGCAGCTT
>NZ_JBFUEB010000122.1:0-17175 GCF_056404395.1 Rhizobacter sp. P2_D12
GCCGGCGGGGTGGGGCGCTTGGAGATCAGGTTGGTCGTCGCCCCGGGCTGGGCCTGGGTCACCGTCGGCGCCACGGCCTTCGGCCGCGCGGCGTAGGCGTTGTTGGGGACGATGCTGGACTTGTTCTCGGACGGGCTGTCATCCTTGCCCCCCTTGGCGGCCGGGGCATTGTGCTGGGCGCGCTCGGCCAGCTGCTTGCGCTGGTCGGGCGGCAGGGCCTTGTAGGCTTCCCATTGCGACTTGCGGTCCTGCGGCGCGACCTGCTGGGCCTCCTTGAAATTCTGGCGCGCCTCGGCGCGCTCCTTGGGGCTCAGCTTGGCCCATTCGGTCATGCGCGATTGCACGCGCTCCTGCTCGGCCGGCGGCAGCGAGTGGAAGCGCCCGGACATTTCGATCCATTTGCGACGCTGGGGTGCGTCGATGCTGCTCCATTCGCGTTGCAGCGGGCGCAGCGCCGTCTGCTGGGCGGGCGTCAGCTGGGCCCAGGCCGGGCTTTCGGGGGGCGCCGGCTTGGCCGCTTGCTGCGACCAGACCGCGCCGCAAAAGGCCAGCAACGCGCCGATCACCAGCGGAGCGACGGCGCGTCGCAGTCCGGAGGCTGTCGGATCCTCGTCAAGGCGTCGAGTCACGAGCGCCTCGTTCAATCGCGGGGGGTTTTCAGGAATTCCACGAAGCCGGGATCGCTGTAGGCGTCCGGCGGCACGTCGTCGGCCAGCAGGCTGGCGTCGATTTCAGCGGCGGCCGAGATCTGCGTGCTGCTGTGCCAGCGCTGGATCACGATCAGGCCGGCGGCCAGTGCGAGCAGCGGCAGCACCGACGCGATCTTGACGCCCCAGCCCCCGAGCAGGGCCAGCGAGGGGCCTGAGCGGGAGACGGTGCCGGCAGTTTCGGCGGCCAGCCGGGTGCGGGCCCGGGCCAGCGCCTGTTCACGCGCGAAGCGCAGGCGCTCGGAAACGTCGGGCGAGGCGGCTTGGGATTGTTCGGTCAGGCGGGCTGCGACGCGCAGTGCGAAGCGGGTCTGCAGGGCGTCCAGTTCGGCCAGGGAGTGCGGTGCGTTGGTGTGGCGGCTGTTCATAGTTCGATTCCCTTCGACTTGAGGGCGTTGGCCAGAGCATGCACGGCACGCGAGCAATGGGTCTTCACGCTTCCTTCCGAGCAACCCATGACAGCGGCTGTCTCGGCAACATCGAGTTCCTCCCAGTAACGCAGCAGGAAGGCTTCCCGTTGACGCGTTGGAAGCTGTTCCACCTGCGCCTCGATGGCAAGCAGGATCTGCGCCCGGGAGACCGAGTCGGACGCACTCTCGGTCGCGGTGGAGTCGCTTTGTGTCGCCAGAGTTTCCAGCAAATCGAAATCCCCGTCATCGCTCGCGGATTCGAAGTCGGAGAAATTGCGCACGACGGCATTGCGGACCTTCTGACGCCGGAAATAGTCCATCGTCGCGTTCGACAGGATGCGCTGGAAGACCAGCGGCAACTCCTCCGCCGGGCGGTCGATGTACTTGTCGGCCAGCCGGATCATCGAATCCTGGACGATGTCGAGGGCGGCATCGTCGTCCCGAACGGCGTACACCACGCGCTTGAAGGCGCGCTTCTCGACGCTCTTGAGGAAATCGGAAAGTTCTTTTTCGGATGCCAAGGGGGATGCGCCTCAGGCCGGCGGGCCTGTCAAAACCGGGCGGATTATCTCACCGGGTGTGGGCATGACATGTTTGGCGGCATCCGGGCACCCAAGCGATGCCATAATCCACCTTTGCACAACATTCTGGTCTTAACTCGGCGATCCGACCCCGGGCGCCGCAGGTTCTGACCGCGCAGGTACCACACCCGCCTCACGAGGGCGCGGAAAGGTGCACCGATGGTTTTTCGTCAGAGAAATTCACAAAGGTTCAACATGGACATGTCTGCCGCGGAAATCAAGCGTGCCGCTTCGGCACAACCGCACCCCCCTTCCTCCCATTCCGCCGAGCCCAACGGTTCGGAAATCCTGGTCCGCTGCCTGCAGGCCGAGAACGTCAAGTTCCTCTGGGGCTACCCCGGCGGCGCCGTTCTGTACATCTACGACGCGCTGTACAAGCAGGACTCGATCGAGCACGTGCTGGTGCGCCACGAACAGGCCGCCATCCATGCCGCCGACGGCTATGCCCGCGCCACCGGCAACGTCGGCGTCGCGCTGGTCACGTCCGGCCCGGGCGTCACGAATGCCGTCACCGGCATCGCGACGGCCTACATGGACTCGATCCCGATGGTGATCATCACCGGCCAGGTGCCGACGCCGGCGATCGGCCTCGATGCCTTCCAGGAGTGCGACACCGTCGGCATCACCCGCCCGATCGTCAAGCACAACTTCCTGGTGAAGGACGTGCGCGACCTGGCGCTGACGCTGAAGAAGGCCTTCCACATCGCCCGCACCGGCCGTCCCGGCCCGGTGGTGGTCGACATCCCGAAGGACGTGTCGCAGAAGACCGCGCCGTTCCACTACCCGCAGAGCGTCGAGATGCGCTCGTACAACCCGGTGCGCAAGGGCCACGGCGGGCAGATCCGCAAGGCCGTGCAGCTGCTGCTGGCGGCGAAGCGCCCCTACATCTACACCGGCGGCGGCGTGGTGCTGGGCAATGCGTCGGCCGAACTGCGCGAGCTGGTCAACCTGCTCGGCTACCCGGTCACCAACACGCTGATGGGGTTGGGCTCGTTCCCGTCCAGCGACCCCAAGTTCCTCGGCATGCTCGGCATGCACGGCACCTACGAAGCCAACATGACGATGCAGAACTGCGACGTCCTGCTGGCGGTCGGTGCGCGCTTCGACGACCGCGTGATCGGCAACCCGAAGCACTTCGCCTCGGTCGAACGCAAGATCGTCCACATCGACATCGACCCGTCGTCGATCTCCAAGCGCGTCAAGGTCGACATTCCGATCGTCGGCGACGTGAAGGACGTGCTGCAGGAGCTGATCGCCCAGGTCCGCGAGGCGCAGGTCAAGCCCGACGTGCCGGCACTGTCGGCCTGGTGGGGTCAGATCAACGAGTGGCGCAAGCGCGAGTGCCTGAGCTACAAGAACAGCACCGAGGTCATCAAGCCGCAGTACGTCGTCGAGACACTGTGGAACCTGACCAAGGACCGCGACACCTACATCACGTCCGACGTCGGCCAGCACCAGATGTGGGCCGCGCAGTTCTACCGCTTCGACGAGCCGCGCCGCTGGATCAACTCCGGTGGCCTGGGCACGATGGGCGTCGGGCTGCCTTATGCGATGGGGATCAAGCTCGCGAAGCCGGAATCCGACGTCTTCTGCATCACCGGCGAAGGCTCGATCCAGATGTGCATCCAGGAGCTGTCGACCTGCCTGCAGTACAAGACGCCGGTCAAGATCGTGTCGCTGAACAACCGCTACCTGGGCATGGTGCGGCAGTGGCAGGAACTCGACTACGGCGGTCGCTATTCGCACAGCTACATGGACGCGCTGCCCAACTTCGTCAAGCTGGCCGAGGCCTATGGCCACGTCGGCCTGCTGGTCGAGAAGCCGTCCGACGTGGAGCCGGCACTGCGCGAGGCGATCAGGCTGAAGGACCGCACGGTGTTCCTCGACGTGCGCACCGATCCGACCGAGAACGTCTGGCCGATGGTTCAGGCCGGCAAGGGCATCAGCGAGATGCTGCTGGGGTCCGAAGACCTGTGATGCACTGAACGCCGGCTAGGGTGGCGCGTTACCGCGCGTCACCGACCGCCGGCGGGAGGTGCAGCAACGGCTTCGGCGATTCTTTCTTCACTCATCGACAAAGCGTGGCCAAGGGGCGCCGGTTACCGCCGCCGGCCTGAAGAGCGCGCTCCAACGAACATGAAACACATCATTGCCTTGTTGCTCGAGAACGAGCCGGGCGCGCTGTCGCGCGTCGTCGCGCTGTTCTCCGCCCGCGGATACAACATCGAGAGCCTGACGGTCGCACCGACCGAGGACGCCTCGCTGTCGCGCATGACCATCGTGACCACCGGGTCGGACGAGGTGATCGAGCAGATCACCAAGCACCTGAACCGGCTGATCGAGGTGGTGAAGGTGGTCGACCTGACCGAGGGCAGCTACACCGAACGCGAGCTGATGCTCATCAAGGTGCGCGCCGTCGGCAAGGAGCGCGAGGAGATGAAGCGCATGGCCGACATCTTCCGCGGCCGCATCATCGACGTCACCGAAAAGAGCTACACCATTGAACTCACGGGCGATGCGTCCAAGCTCGATGCCTTCATCGAGGCCATCGACCGCACCGCCATCCTCGAAACCGTGCGCACCGGCACCAGCGGGATCGGTCGCGGCGAGCGCATCCTGCGCGTCTGATCGTCTCGATCAATCCATTCACCCGCAAGACTGAACTGATTTTTTCTGGAGAAGACCATGAAGGTTTACTACGACAAGGACGCTGACCTGAGCCTGGTGAAGGGCAAGAACGTCACGATCATCGGCTACGGCTCGCAAGGCCATGCGCATGCACAGAACCTGAACGACAGCGGCGTCAAGGTGACGGTCGGCCTGCGCAAGGGTGGCGCCTCGTGGTCCAAGGCCGAGAAGGCCGGCCTGAAGGTGGCGGAGATCGCCGACGCGGTGAAGGCCGCCGACGTGGTGATGATCCTGCTGCCGGACGAGCAGATCGCGTCCGTCTACAAGAACGACGTCGAGCCGCACATCAAGCAGGGCGCATCGCTCGCGTTCGCGCACGGCTTCAACGTGCACTACGGCCAGGTCGTGCCGCGCGCCGACCTCGACGTCTGGATGGTCGCGCCGAAGGCGCCGGGCCACACCGTGCGCTCCACCTACACCCAGGGCGGCGGCGTGCCGCACCTGATCGCGGTCTATGCCGACAAGACCGGCAAGGCGCGCGACCTGGCGCTGTCGTACGCGGCGGCCAACGGCGGCGGCAAGGCCGGCGTGATCGAGACCAACTTCCGCGAAGAGACCGAGACCGACCTGTTCGGCGAGCAGGCCGTGCTGTGCGGTGGCGCGGTCGAGCTGATCAAGGCCGGCTTCGAAACGCTGACCGAGGCTGGCTACGCACCCGAGATGGCCTACTTCGAGTGCCTGCACGAGCTGAAGCTGATCGTCGACCTGATCTACGAAGGCGGCATCGCCAACATGAACTACTCGATCTCGAACAACGCCGAGTACGGCGAGTACGTGACCGGGCCGAAGATCGTGACCGATGAAACCCGCCAAGCGATGCGCCAGGCGCTGAAGGACATCCAGACCGGCGAGTACGCGAAGAGCTTCATCCTCGAGAACCGCGCCGGTGCGCCGACGCTGCTGTCGCGCCGCCGCCTGACGGCCGAGCACCCGATCGAGGTGGTCGGCGAGCAGCTGCGCGCGATGATGCCGTGGATCAAGAAGAACCGCCTGGTCGACCAGTCGAAGAACTGATCGCCACCAGCGAAACGCAGGGGCCGCATGCACGCGCATGCGGCCCTTTTTCACGCCTGTGCTGCGGTATCCTCGCGCGATGAGCATTCCCTTTCCGTGGCTGTCCCGGCCTGTCCCATGAGCGACGACGTGCACGACGGCGACCAACCCCTGGCAGAGGCTGACGAGTTCCCGGTGCGGCGTCGCCGCAAGGGCATCTACATCCTGCCTAACCTGTTCACGCTGGCGGCCTTGTTTGGCGGGTTCTATGCCATCGTGATGGCGATGAACGGCCAGTTCGAGCAGTCGGCGATCGGCATCTTCTGCGCGATGGTGCTCGACAGCCTCGACGGCCGCGTGGCCCGCATGACCAACACGCAGAGCGCGTTCGGCGAGCAGATGGACAGCCTGTCCGACATGGTATCGTTCGGCGCGGCACCGGCGCTGATCGTCTACGAATGGGCGCTGAAGGACCTGGGCAAACCGGGCTGGATCGCGGCCTTCGTCTACTGCTCGTGCGCCGCGCTGCGGCTGGCGCGCTTCAACACCAACCTGAAAGTCGTCGACAAGCGCTTCTTCCAGGGCCTGCCCAGCCCGGCGGCCGCGGCGCTGGTGATGGGCTTCATCTGGCTGATGAACGACCAGGGCTTCATCGTCAGCGAAGAGGGGCCGTGGCTGGTGTGGATGGCGTTCGCCTTCACGCTGTACGCCGGCCTGACGATGGTGACCAACGCACCGTTCTACAGCTTCAAGGACGTCAGCTTCAAGCGCTCGGTGCCCTTCATCGTGATCGTCGCGATCGCACTCGGCATCTCGCTGTTCACCTGGCATCCGCCGCTGGTGTTCTTCGGCCTGTTCGTGATCTACGGGCTGTCGGGCTATGGCGTCTACATCTGGAAGCGGGTGAAGGGCAAGCCGGTCAGCGTGATCGCCACCTCGATGGACGAGCCCGACGAAGAAGGCCTGCACCGATAGGATGACCGCCCCCACGTCGCTGCGCTCCTGCCCCCCGAGGGGGCGCCAGCCGGCTTGAGGCGGCTCGGCGCCGGCCGAGCCGTGCTACATTCGCCACCCATGACGTTCTTCCACGCGATCACGCTAGCGCTAGACCTAGGAGTACCCCGGGTGCGCTGATCGTTCACGTCCATCGTTTTCGTCTCAACGGCCCGATTGCAACCTGCAGCGGGCCGTTTTGCTTTTTGGAGTGCAGGTTGCGTCTCACGACTCTCAAGGGATCGCCATGCTGAAGCAACCGCACACCAAGTACCGCGCCTTTCAACCCGTCGCCTTGCCGGACCGCCGCTGGCCCGATGCCGTGCTGACGCACGCGCCGATCTGGCTCAGCACCGACCTGCGCGACGGCAACCAGGCCTTGATCGAGCCGATGGATGCCCAGCGCAAGCTGCGCATGTTCGAGATGCTGCTGCGCATCGGCTTCAAGGAGATCGAGGTCGGTTTCCCGTCGGCATCGCAGACCGATTTCGACTTCGTGCGGCTGCTGATCGAGCGCAACCTGATTCCCGAGGACGTGACGATCCAGGTGCTGACGCCGGCCCGCGAACCGCTGATCCGCCGCACCTTCGAATCGCTGAAGGGTGCGCGCCGCGCGATCGTGCACCTCTACAACGCCACCGCACCGGGGATGCGCCGCGTCGTGCTCGGGCTGGACGAGGACGGTGTGGTCGAGCTGGCCGCCTCGCATGCACGCGTCTTCAACGCCTGCGCGGCCGAGCAACCCGGCACCGACTGGCGCTTCGAATACTCGCCGGAGACCTTCTCCGACACCGAGCTGCCGTTCGCGAAGCGGGTGGTCGATGCCGTCACCGCGGTGTGGCAACCGACCCCCGAACGCAAGTGCATCATCAACCTGCCCACCACGATCGAGCGCTGCACGCCGAACGTGTTCGCCGACATGGTCGAGTGGATGCACCGCCACCTGGCGCGCCGCGATGCGATCGTGCTGTCGGTGCATCCGCACAACGATCGCGGCACCGGCACCGCAACCGGCGAGCTGGCATTGATGGCGGGTGCCGACCGCATCGAAGGCTGCCTGTTCGGCAACGGCGAGCGCACCGGCAACGTCGACCTGGTCAACATCGCGCTGAACCTGTACACGCAAGGCATCTCGCCCGGCCTCGATTTCTCGGACATCGACGAGGTGCGACGCTGCGTCGAGCACTGCAACCAGCTGCCGGTTCACCCCCGCCACCCGTACGCCGGCGAGCTGGTCTACACCTCGTTCTCCGGTTCGCACCAGGACGCGATCAAGAAGGCCTTCGCGCAGCGCCAGCCGACCGACATGTGGGACGTGCCCTACCTGCCGATCGACCCGGCCGACCTGGGCCGCAGCTACGACGCGGTGATCCGCGTCAACAGCCAGTCGGGCAAGGGCGGCGTGTCGTACCTGCTCGAGACCGAGTACGGCGTCGAGCTGCCGCGCCGGCTGCAGATCGAGTTCAGCGGCGTCGTGCAGCGCGTGATGGACGACAGCGGCAAGGAGCAGAGCGCGGCCGACCTGTGGCGGATCTTCCGTGCCGAATACGGGCTCGACGAGCCGGGCGTCTCGCGGCTGCAGGCCCCGGTGATCAGCGCGGCGGCCGATGGGGCCGTCCACCTGTCGGGCGCCGTGCGTGTCGGCGACCGCACGCTGCTGCTGAAGGCCGACGGCACCGGCCCGATCGACGCCTATGTCACCGCACTGAACCAGCACCTGGCGGCGCCGGTGCGCGTGCTCGACTACCACGAGCACGCGATCGGCAGCGGAGCCGATGCGCGGGCCGCGGCCTACCTGGAGCTGCGCGTGGGCGACGCGACGACGCTGTTCGGCGTCGGCATCGACGCCAACATCGTCTCTGCATCGTTGAAGGCCATCGTGTCGGGGCTGCAGCGCGCACTGCGGCGCGGCGAGCTGGCCTTCAAGGCGGCCGAGCTCGCCTAAGATCCGTCCAGACCCCGAACCGAGGAGCGACCCATGACCGACAAACTGATCATTTTCGACACCACCTTGCGCGACGGCGAGCAGTCGCCCGGCGCCTCGATGACCAAGGACGAGAAGCTGCGCATCGCGCGGCAGCTCGAGCGGCTGAAGGTCGACGTGATCGAAGCCGGTTTCGCGGCCTCCTCGAACGGCGATTTCGAGGCGGTGAAGGCGATCGCGCAGGCGGTGAAGGACAGCACGGTGTGCTCGCTGGCGCGCGCCAACGACCGCGACATCTCGCGCGCGGCCGAGGCGCTGCAGGGCGGGGCGTCGACGCGCATCCACCTGTTCCTCGCCACCAGCGCGCTGCACATGGAGAAGAAGCTGCGCATGACGCCGGACCAGGTGTTCGAGCAGGCGAAGCTGTCGACGCGATTCGCGCGCAACCTGAGCGGCGACGTCGAGTTCTCGCCGGAAGACGGCTACCGCTCCGACCCCGACTTCCTGTGCCGGGTGCTCGAGGCGGTGATCGCCGAAGGCGCGACGACGATCAACATCCCCGACACCGTCGGCTACGCGATCCCCGAGCTGTACGGCAACTTCATCCTCGACCTGCGCCAACGCATCCCGAACGCCGACAAGGCGGTGTGGTCGGTGCACTGCCACAACGACCTCGGCATGGCCGTGGCCAACTCGCTGGCCGGCGTCAAGATCGGCGGTGCGCGCCAGGTCGAGTGCACGATCAACGGGCTGGGCGAGCGTGCCGGCAACAGCTCGCTCGAAGAGATCGTGATGGCGGTGAAGACGCGGCGCGACTACTTCGGCCTCAGCCTGGGCATCGACGCGACGCAGATCGTGCCGGCCTCGCGCCTGGTGTCGCAGACCACCGGCTTCGTCGTGCAGCCGAACAAGGCGGTGGTCGGTGCGAACGCCTTCGCGCATGCGTCGGGCATCCACCAGGACGGCGTGCTGAAGGCACGCGACACCTACGAGATCATGCGGGCCGAAGACGTGGGCTGGGCGGCCAACAAGATCGTGCTGGGCAAGCTGTCGGGGCGCAACGCCTTCAAGCAGCGCTTGCAGGAACTCGGCATCCAGATGGAATCCGAGGCCGAGGTGAATGCCGCGTTCGCCAAGTTCAAGGAACTGGCCGACCGCAAGAGCGACATCTTCGACGAGGACATCCTCGCACTGGTGATGGACGAGGCGGTGACGGCCGAGAGCGAGCATTTCCGCTTGCTGGCGCTGTCGCAGCACTCCGAGATGGGCGAGCGGCCGCACGCCAAGGTGGCGTTCTCGGCCGGTGCCGTCGAGCACCATGCCGAGAGCGACGGCAACGGCCCGGTCGATGCCAGTTTGAAGGCCATCGAGTCCAAGCTCCAAAGTGGCGCCGAAATGCTGCTCTATTCGGTCAATGCCATCACCTCGGGCAGCACAGAATCTCAAGGTGAGGTGACGGTACGGCTGCAACATGGTGGACGCGTCGTCAACGGAGTCGGGTCTGATCCGGACATCGTGGTGGCTTCGGCCAAGGCTTACCTCGCAGCCCTCAACAAGTTGCACAGCAAGAGCGAGCGCGTCGCCGCCCAGGGTTAGGGAAGTTGCCAAATCGGTCACAAACCTGACAAACCCTAAGGTACCTATGGAGAAAGGGCGCGTAAGTTTTTGATCTTGCGCGCTTTTTTTCTTTCACCTACACTCGCGCCAGCGGCTGTCAAGGGGTTGTTGTGGCAAAAATGATGCAAGTTTCGGTGTCGACGGTGGTTCGTGGTCTGATCACGTTGATCACTGCAATTGCACTCCCGTTGGCCGCAGTTGCCGCGGATGGCTCGGTCAAGCCGGCCAAGCGCAAGGTCGCCACCACCGCCAAGGCCACGTCGGTGAAGGCCAAGGCCCGCAGCGGCAAGCGCATCCGCACCGTTGCCTACGTCCCGGCGCGCCCCTCGTTCGGCCAGATCGCCGGCCTGCACGGCACGGCCGATGCGCTGGAGCTGAAATCCAGCGTCGCCCTGGTGATGGACCAGGACACCAACGAAATCCTGTTCAGCAAGAACCCGCAGGCGGTGCTGCCGATCGCATCGCTGACCAAGCTGATGACCGCGGTCGTCGTCACCGACGCGCAGTTGCCGCTGGACGAGACGCTGACGATCACGCAGGATGACATCGACACCGAGAAGGGCAGCCGCTCGCGCCTGGCCGTCGGTACCCAGCTGACGCGCGAAGAGATGCTGCACCTGGCGCTGATGTCGTCCGAGAACCGTGCCGCCCACGCGCTCGGTCGCCACTATCCCGGCGGTCTCGATGCCTTCGTCGCGGCGATGAACCGCAAGGCGCAGGAACTCGGCATGAACGACACCCACTACGTCGAGCCGACCGGCCTGTCGAGCCGCAACCAGTCGAGCGCGCAAGACCTGGCGGTGCTGGTCAAGGAAGCCGGCAGCCGCCCGCTGATCAGCGAGCTGTCGACCTCGCCGGAATACCAGGTGATGGTGGGTCGCCGCATGCAGGCCTTCCACACCACCAACGGCCTGGTGCGCAGCCCCGAGTGGGACATCAACGTGCAGAAGACGGGCTACATCTCCGAAGCCGGGCGTTGCCTGGTGATGCAGGCCAAGCTGGCCGGCCGCAAGCTGATCATGGTGTTCCTGGATTCGGCCGGCAAGTATTCGCGCATCGGCGACGCCGAGCGCGTGCGCCGCTGGGTCAACCAGCTGGCACCGGTTCCGGCCGCCGTGCCGGCGACAGTGGCGCACGAGGCGCCGAAGCTGACCTCCTGAGGCCGCAAGCGGCCCGCGCGACCCACCGTCGCGCAATCCCATGCCGCTGAGCGGCGGCATGGAACGCATGTCCCCCGAGCCGTCACTCAGGTGCTCCACGACGGGGACGGCACGTGACAACGACGATCCAGGTTGACGGCGGCACCGTGCCGCCCGTTCGGGCAAGGCGCTTGTTCCGGCCTGCCGTGCTGTGTGGTCCCGGCAGCTTGTCGCCAGCGGACCGAGCCGCCATCCGGGCCGTGTCCGGGCCTCGCCCCGGCCGTTTCACCATCGAGCTGGCGATCAACTGGGCCTGGATCGCGGCCATCATGGCCGTGGGCGTCCTGGCCGACCAGGGTGCGGTCACGCTGCTGTGCGTCGCGCTGATCGGCGTGCGGCAGGTGGTGTTCGGCCTGCTGATGCACGAGCAGGTGCACCGGCTGGGGTGGCGCGGGAAGTACGGTGACTGGTGGGTCAACCTGCTGGCGGTCTACCCGCTCTTCGCGACCACGGTCGAAGCCTATGCCCGGGTGCACCTGTCGCATCACCGGCACTTCATGACCGGCGCGGACCCGGATTTCATCCGCAAGTCGGGGGCCGACTGGATGCTGCCGCTCGGGGTCAGGCGATGGATGGGCCTGCTGGCGCGCGACCTCACCGGAGTGAACACCTTGCGGCTGATCCGTGGCAAGGCGGGCACGGGCATCCAGGCGTTCGACAGGCCTCATCCGTCACCGCGCTGGCTGCGCGTCGCCTTCTACGCCGCCTCTGCGGCGGCGCTCACGGCCGTACAGGGCTGGACGGTGTTCCTCGTCTACTGGGTCGTGCCGCTCCTCTCGATCACGCAGGTCGGCGTGCGGTGGATCGCGCTGATCGAGCACGAGTACAACGTCGAAGGCGCGACGGTCCACGAGGTCACGCCCTTGGTCCTGCCGACCTGGTGGCAACGCGTGCTGTTTCYGGACCTCAACTTCTCGATGCACGTCTACCACCATCTCCACCCGGGCGTGTCCTTCTCGCAGCTGCCGAAGCTGCACCGCATCTACCAGCGGGCCGGACAGCTCGACGAGACGGCGATCTTCCGCGGCCAGGGCGCGTTCGTGGCGTTCCTGCTGGGACGTGGCGGACCGTGAACGCTGGCGTCAGCCGCGGTGGCCCAGTGCCGCCGAGATCTGCGAGGCCGTGGCCTTCAGCCGCTCGAGCCAGCCTTCTTCCAGCCGGTCCGCCGGCGCCGAGATCGACAGGCCGGCCACCAGCTTGCCCTGGTCGTCCAGGATGYCGGCGGCCATGCAGCGCACGCCCAGTTCCAGTTCCTCATCGTCGCGCGCGGTGCCGTACTGCAGCACCTTCGACAGCTCGCGCTCCAGCGTCGCGACCTCGGTGATGCTGTTGCGCGTGTGTCCGGCCAGGCCGGTGCGGGTGGCATAGGCGCGCACGCGTTGCGGGTCGTCATGGGCCAGGAACAGCTTGCCCACCGAGGTCAGGTGCAACGGGGCACGCCCGCCGACCGCCCGCACCACCTGCATGCCCGAGCGCTCGCTGTAGGTTCGCTCGATGTAGACGATCTCGTCGCCCTGGCGCATCGACAGGTTCACCGGCTGGTGCGTCAGCTTGTGCAGCTCGCGCATCGGGCCCAGCGCCGCGTCGCGCACGTCCAGCCGCGCCTTCACCAGGTTGCCCAGTTCCAGCAGCCGCATCCCCAGCCGGTAGCTGCCGGCCTCCGGACGATCCACATAGCGGCCGACGGTCAGGTCGTTCAGGATGCGGTGCGCGGTCGACGGGTGCAGCCCGGTCTGCTCGCTGATGAACTTCAGCGACACCGGATCCTGGTGCGACGCCAGCAGGTCGAGCAGCGAGAACATGCGCTCCAGCACCTGGATGGCGGGGGTCTGACCCTCTTTGCTTTTCATCGCGGCATCTCATGTTCAGTGGGTCGCCATTTTGCATGGCGAAAACTCCATTGACCAGTGCCGTGCCGCTTTGCGCCAGGGTTCAGCGGCCTTTCCAGTGCGTGCGCGCGGCGATCCACAGCTTGCGGATCGGCGTCAGCGACACCCGCTGGTGCAGCACCTGGAAACCGCCGGCCTCGATCTCGCGCAGCAGCGTGCGGTAGATGTTGGCCATCATCAGCCCGGGTTTCTGCGCCTGGCGGTCGGCCTCGGGCAACAGCGCGAAGGCCTCGTCGTAGCAGCGGTGGGCACGCTCGGCCTGGAAGCGCATCAGGGCCGTGAAGCGCTCGCTGTAGCCCCACGGGGCCGTGCGCTTGAGCAGCTCGTGCGCCTTGACGTCGAACTGCTGCAGCTCGGAGATCGGGAGGTAGATGCGCCCGCGGCGGGCATCGTCGCCGACGTCGCGGATGATGTTGGTCAGCTGCATCGCGAGGCCCAGCTTGTGGGCGTACTGCAACGTCTGTTCGGAGGTGCGGCCGAAGATGCTGGACGCCACCTCGCCGACGATGCCCGCCACCAGGTGGCAGTAGCGCTGCAGCCCGGGGTAGTCGAGGTAGCGCGATTGCTCGAGATCCATCTGGCAGCCGTCGATCACGCCGTTCAGGTGGTCGAGCCGGATGCCGAACTCGGCCGCGTGCGGCATCAGCGCCTGCATCACCGGGTGGCTGGCGGTGCCGGCGAAGGCGCTCGCGGCCTCCTTGCGCCACCACGCGAGCTTGGTGGCCGCGACGCCCGGGTCCTGCACTTCGTCGACGACGTCGTCCACCTCGCGGCAAAAGGCGTAGAACGCCGTGATCGCGGCGCGGCGCGGCGGCGGCAGGAACAGGAAGGCGTAGTAGAAGCTCGAGCCGCTCTTGGCGGCCTTGTCCTGCACGTATTGCTGGGGCGTCATTGTCGGGTGGGCTCGGATCAGCGCGCATTGTCGCTGCGTCCGACCTGCAACATGGTTTGACACCCTGGGTTGACCCGAATACATTACTGACCGGTCAGTCAGTTGCGCGTTAACTGACGTCTCCCACTCCGTTCCCGATGAGGATTCCGATGCGATCCACGCTGTTCATTGCCCTGGCCGGCGCGGCCCTGCTGGCTGCCTGCTCCAAGACCGAACCCGCCGCCGAGCCGGTGCGCGCCGTGCGGACGCTGACCGTCGCCAACGGCGCTGCCGGCGGCACGCGCGAGTACGCCGCCGAGATCAAGGCCCGCACCGAGTCGCGCCTGGGCTTCCGGGTCGGCGGCAAGATCACGCGCCGGCTCGCCAACGTGGGCGACACGGTGAAGGCGGGCCAGGTGCTGGCGCAGCTGGATCCGCAGGACCTGAAGCTGGCGCAGGAATCGGCACGCGCCGCGCTGTCGGCCGCGCAGACCAACCTCGACCTCGCGAACGCCGACTACAAGCGCTACAAGGACCTGCGCGACCAGGGCTTCATCAGCTCGGCCGAGCTGGAGCGCCGCGACACCACGCTGAAGTCCGCCCAGGCCCAGTTCGACCAGGCGCGTGCGCAGGCGGGCGTGCAGGGTAACCAGGCGGCGTATGCCTCGCTGGTGGCCGATGCCAACGGCGTGATCACCGGCGTGGACGCCGAGGCGGGCATGGTGGTGGCGGCCGGTTCGTCGGTCGTGCGGCTGGCGCAGGACGGCCCGCGCGACGTGGTGTTCTCGGTGCCCGAGGACCACGTCACCGACCTGCGTGCGCTGGCGCGCCAGCCCGGCGCGCTGAAAGTGAAGCTGTGGGGCAGCGACCAGGCCGTGACGGCCTCGATCCGCGAGGTGGCCGCCGCCGCCGACGTGACGACGCGCACCTTCCAGATCAAGGCCGACATCGGCGCGCTGCCGGCGCGGCTCGGTCAGACCGCGACGGTGCTGGTCGAGCTGCCGCAGCAGTCGAACGTCGTGCGCCTGCCGCTTGCCGCCGTGACCGAGCTGCAGGGCCGCACGGCCGTGTGGTTGGTCGACAAGAACGACAAGGGCGTGATGGTCGTCAAGGCGCAGCCGATCCAGGTGGCTGGTGCCGACGGCAACACCGTGGTGGTCGCCGGTGGCCTGGCGCCCGGGCAGGTGGTCGTCACCGCGGGCGTGCACGTGCTGTCGCCCGGCCAGYAGGTGAAGCTGTACGTCGAGCCGACGGCGCAAGGCGGGAACCCGGCTGCACTGGCGGCTCCCGCCAGCGCGGCGTCCCGTTGAGCCACCGAGCGCCGAGGCCATCCGCATGAGCAGCCAAGACACCCACGACGCGCCGACGTCGCGTTTCAACATCTCCCGCTGGGCGCTGGAGCACCAGCCGCTGACGCGCTACCTGATGGTGGTGCTGATGGTGCTGGGCTTCGTCGCCTACTTCCAGCTGGGCCAGGACGAAGACCCGCCGTTCACCTTCCGTGCGATGGTCGTGCAGGCCTTCTGGCCCGGCGCCACCGCGCAGCAGATGGCCGAGCAGGTGACGGACAAGATCGAGAAGACGCTGCAGGAGGCGCCTTACACCGACAAGATCCGCAGCTACACCAAGCCGGGCGAATCGCTGACCATCTTCCAGATCAAGGACAGCTCGCCGCCGAAGGAAGTCGGCAACGTCTGGTACCAGACGCGCAAGAAGATCGGCGACATGCGCTCGACGCTGCCATCCGGCGTGATCGGCCCGGTCTTCAACGACGAGTTCGGCGACGTCTACGGCTCGATCTTCTCGCTGTCGGCCGACGGCTTCACCTACGAAGAGCTGCGCCAGCGTGCCGAAGAGGTGCGCCAGAAGCTGCTGAAGGTGCCCGACGTCGCCAAGGTGCAGGTGTTCGGTGCGCAGCCCGAGAAGATCTTCATCGAGATCTCGCAGAAGCGCCTGGCCTCGCTGGGGCTGGACTTCAACCAGGTGATCTCGCAGCTGGGCGCGCAGAACGCGGTCGAAGGCGCCGGCGTGCTGAACGCCGGCAGCGACAACCTGCAGGTGCGCGTCGGCGGGCAGTTCAACTCGGTCGACGAGCTGAAGGCGTTTCCGATCCGGGCCACCAACCCCACCACCGGCCAGGCCAGCACGCTGCGCCTGTCGGACATCGCGACCATCAAGCGCGACTACGTCGACCCGCCGTCGGTGAAGGTGCGCCACCAGGGCCACGAGGTCATCGCGCTGGGCATCTCGATGGCCAAGGGCGGCGACATCATCGAGCTCGGCAAGCAGCTGAAGGTGCGCGTCACGCAGATCCAGAAAGAGCTGCCGATCGGCATCGAGCTGTCGCAGATCCAGGACCAGCCGTCGGCCGTGACCACCTCGGTGGGTGAATTCGTGCACGTGCTGATCGAGGCCATCGTCGTGGTGCTCGCGGTCAGCTTCATCAGCCTGGGCCTGCACACCAAGCCGCTGCGCATCGACGTGTGGCCGGGCCTGGTGGTGGGCATCACCATCCCGCTGGTGCTCGCGATCACCTTCGTGACGATGTTCTACTGGGGCGTCGGGCTGCACAAGATCTCGCTCGGCTCGCTGATCATCGCGCTCGGCCTGCTGGTCGACGACGCGATCATCTCGGTCGAGATGATGGTGCGCAAGCTCGAAGAGGGCTACGACAAGATGCGCGCGGCGACCTTCGCGTACGACGTCACCGCGATGCCCATGCTGACCGGCACGCTGATCACGGCCACCGGCTTCCTGCCGATCGGCATGGCCAAGTCGACGGTGGGCGAGTACACCTTCGCGATCTTCGCGGTGACCACCGCGGCGCTGCTGATCTCGTGGGTGGTGTCGGTGTACTTCGTGCCTTATCTCGGCGCCAAGCTGCTGCACAGCAAGCCCAGGGTGCACGAGGGAGAGCAGGCGCACGAGCTGTTCGACACGCCGTTCTACACGCGCTTTCGCGGCGCGGTGAACTGGTGCGTGAAGCACCGCTGGATCACCATCGGCCTGACCATCGGCACCTTCGTGCTGGGCCTGGCCGGCATGGGCAAGGTCCAGCAGCAGTTCTTCCCCGATTCGAGCCGGCCCGAGATCCTGGTCGACCTGTGGCTGCCCGAAGGTGCGACCATCCAGGCGAGCGAGGAACTGGCCAAGCGCTTCGAGGCGCGCATGCTGAAGGAGCCGGGCGTCGTCGACGTGTCGATCTGGGTCGGCAGCGGCGTGCCGCGCTTCTACCTGCCGCTGGACCAGATCTTCCCGCAGACCAACGTGAGCCAGGTGATCCTGATCCCGAAGGACCTGAAG
>NZ_JBFUEB010000123.1:0-17161 GCF_056404395.1 Rhizobacter sp. P2_D12
GGCCTGAAAAGCAACTGGGCCGAGGAGGTCGCCAAGTTCTCGACGCTGTCGTTCGCGGTCTTCGGATCAGGGCGCGCCGCTCGGCGCATGGCCTTTCGCAGACTCAAGGCCAGCTTCTACATCATCAACTACGAGGCTGTCGACGGAGCGTTGGCCTCACTGCGAGCGTTGCTCCGCTTCAAGCGGATGGCGTTGATTCTGGATGAGAGCCATCGTATTAAGACGCCCGAGGCCAAAACCACGAAGGCGATCTTGGACCTGCGCAAGCACGCGGCTCGTCGCTACATCCTCTCCGGCACCCCGGTGGCCAACAAGCCCGACGATCTCTGGAGCCAAATCTTGTTCCTGGACGATGGAGCCCGGCTTGGCACTTCCTTCGAGCAATTCAAGGAACGCTATCGCTCTAACGGCGGTTACCGGGACCTTTCCGACTTGCGAGACCGGATCGCCTCACTGAGCCTGCGTCGCACGAAGGCAGGGTCGCTCGATCTGCCGTCCAAGACGTATACGCGAGTGGAAGTGGAGATGGCGCCTGTCCAACAGTCGATGTACGAGACGATGCGAACTCAGCTGGAACTTTACGTGCGTTCGCTGGATGGCGAGGAGGTTGCGCGCAGCGGCGAGGCCATCTTGGCGCGCCTAGTTCGCTTGGCTCAAATYGCTTCGAACCCCGCGCTGCTCGACTCCGCGTACAGCGAGACGTCGGCAAAGGTCGTTGAACTCGATCGACTCCTCGAAGAGATGCTTTCTCGAAGCGACGACCAGAAGGTGATCGTCTGGACCTCATTCGTCGGCAACATCGAGATGCTGTGCCGGCGCCATACGAAGTGGTCGCCGGTTGCGATCTATGGCGACGTTAGCAACGAGCAGAGGGATGCAGCTGTCAAGGCGTTCAAGACCGATCCTTCGAMTCGCTTGCTGTTCGCCAATCCAGCCGCAGCGCGAGAGGGGCTAACCTTGACCGAGGCGAACATCGCCATCTACATGGACCGGACGTTCAACCTGACCGATTACCTGCAGTCCCAAGACCGGATTCACCGCATCTCGCAAACACGCGCCTGTGAGATCGTGCTGCTCGTCGGGCGTCAGACCGTCGATGAATTCATCGACTACACGCTCGACCAAAAGCATCGGCTCGCACGCTACACCCAAGCCGATACAGACGATCTGAGAATCGAGGACTTGCAGCTCGAACGACCCGAGTTCCTGCGAGCGCTCATCGGCCCGGCGTGAGCTGGTGGCAATGGGCCGCGCCGGACGAACTAGCGCGGATGAGCCCACAACTACGAGAAGTCTTCTCCCGTTGCCTCACGCAGAATCGCGCGCACGGGCGGCCAATCGCCGGGCCCAAGGCCGTCGCGCAACGCCCGGAAGATCTTCTTCGTCAGCGCCGTCGCGGCCTTTTCGATCTCCTCTTCGCAGTCATGAGCTCGAGGCAGCTGGACCACGATGCGGTTGACGTCGTGGCGCACCGCGCCGAGCCGGGTGGACAGAGCAAACACCTTGGGGCCTTCGTCGTCATCGGCGAAGGTAGACGCCTTCTCGATGCGCTTCTGTAGTTCCTTGGCCTCATTGGTCACGGGCGCGACCCGTTCCGGATCGGTGACCTTCTCCGCGATCAAGCGTCGTGCACTTTCCTCTAGCTGAGTCATGCGCGTTTGGAGTTTCGGGATCGATACCTGTTCGGCCGCGGAGATTTTGTATGCCTTCAAGCCGTAGACTGCACCGACGACATCGCTGAGCTCTTTTCGGATCGCGATCCAGTTAGCATCTTCCTCGAACCCGTCGCGTCGAGCGTTTGGCACTGCGGAACCAGGCGCCATGAAGATCTCGCCAACGAAGTACTCCGCGAACCGGGCGTATGACAATCGCGAACTCTTGTCGTCGAACGAGTTGGCAAAGATCTCCTTCATGACGTCGATGCCGTCAATCTGGATGTTTCTGGCGCGAACGCGAACGCCGCGAGTCTCGAGATCCTTGACAGCGCCGCTAATCTTCTTCTGGCCGACCCAGCCCCACCACTTGGCGTTGCTGGAGGCCACGAAATCGATACCGGTGAGCGGAGCTTGAGTTCTCTTGACTGAGTAGGTGTTCCCGTAGGGCTTGAACAGCTCCTCGAAGTCCTGCGTGCCCTCTCGAACAAACAGTCGAATGATCTCGATTTCGCTGTTGTACTTTTTGGCCACCGCTCCGATCTCCTCGGCGAATTTGAAATCCTTTGAGTACGGCAGCGGTGAGACTTGGCTCAGGAAGGACTTGAGCTTGGTCAGATCCAGGCATTCCTGTGGCGGCTGATGAAAGCCCTTGAGCTTCACTTCGAAGAAGTGATCATCAAGCGCGTGAGTTTCGTCGCTGAACGCGGAAATGCATCGCTGCAGCGTCCGGGCGGCGTCGTCGTGCTGACTTTGTGGCTCGAGGAGATCGCGCAGCATCTTGGCGTCGAAGATAACGGTCGTTGCCTTCGCATCGCCCCTGGCCTTTGTCGAGAAGCTCAGCTCATCACAGAACACGACGCCTGCGAGGCGGCCGATGCCGCGAAAGCCCGCGTTCCTTCGAAAGTCTTTCCGCGACAAGCCAATCGAGACGAGCACGTCGACAGCACTCGAAGACCTGAGTCCCGCACCGTTGTCTCGGATAATCATCTCGCTGTTTTCAGTGTCGAGGGTGACCTCAACCCGCATCTCGTCGGACGTGATCAGTTCTTCCTCGACCGCTTGTCGAAGCGAATCAAAACTGTTCTGTATGTATTCTCGAATCGCGTTGCGCGATTCGCCGTACATACCCATGGTCAGCGTCTCAAGGATGAAGGCACCGAATTTCGGTTCGAAAGGTTGAGCTTCTAGCGTGTTGTTCATTCGTGGTCCTCATCCATTTCGGCCTGTTCGTCCACCATGTCGTCGTCGAGTTCTTCGGTCGACGCAGCATCGGCGGCATCTTCGGCGTCCGCTTCCTGGGTCTCCTCCGCTGTAGCCTCCAATGCTGGGACAGATGCCCCCAGGTCCATCGGCCAGACTAAGCCAAGCTGTTCAGGAACTGTTGTGTCGTCATCTTCGCGCGCGTTGGGTGCCTCGAGACGTTGCAACGGCAGCCCGTACGTGTCGGCCACCAGTGCGAGCAAGCCCGCTATCGGCACCTGCTCTTTGCCTCCCAGGAGCCGGCGCAGATTGTTGGAGACGACCGTGCCCATTTCGCGTGTGAGAGTGCGCCCGTCAAAGATGATCTCGCTCAAGACGACAGGGATCCGTTGCTGGTTTGCGTCGAACTTGACCAAGACGGGCAGCTTCTCCACTCCTGGGTTCGGCTTGAACAGCGCGGTGCTGCCGGCGTACTCCAGGTTCGTGCTAAGAGCGTCAAGCAACGGCGCGTAGACGGGATCGTTCAGCAGGGTGAAGAGGTCCTGCAGAACTGGCGACTTTGGCGCGGGTCTCGGGCTACCAGTGAGTTCGAAGTATGCGGCACTCAGCATGCCAGCGAGCACGGCGCCGGCCAGATCGGCTCGTACCTTGGGAAGAAGAGCAAGCAGCTTTTCGCTCATGCTCTCCGCCACTTGACCTCTATCGGTCAACGCCTCGTCACAGACAACACGAGCGAGCTCTGCTGCTTCGTCATTGGACAGGTTGGCGAGGCCCTTCTGATCGAAAGCATCCACAAACTCAAGCCCGGTGGGTGGGTCACCGTGGATGGCGTCGATTGCCGCCTTCAAGAGGGCGGTCGGATTCGCACCGCGATGTAGCGGCGCCAGAGCGGAAAGGATGGACTTCGCCTTCCCTTTGCTCAGCGGATTGCCGGCTGGTCTTTTTGGCGGCGCGGCCTGTTCCTGGGAGGTCTTGGTAACAAAATCCGAATAGGTTGCCGACTTCACGTCTAGTGAATAGGCGATGAGGCGCGCTGAACCCGTGTCGCCCGTCTGATGCAGCACGGCGCCGAAGTACAGGTTGTCGAGCAGCACCAAGTCCGTAGCAAGGGTGCGCTCCTGGAGTTCAATGAGCAGCGTTGGGTGCGGGGCAGGAACTGGGTTCCACTTCTGACCGCCACGCATTGCTAGCAGATCAATCTCAGCCTCCGCAGTGGCTGCGGGTGCGAACCAGTCAGCTTTACGATCTCTCGTCAAAATGACGACGGCATTGGTCAGAGTTCCTGCAGTGTGGGCAAGAACTTCCTCCCACATCACCAGGTCGCCGAACTTGTTGCTTCCCTTTTCCTTCTCGTCTTTTTTCTCCCGATCCAGATATCCGGGTGGCACGTCCTGCGTATAGCGGGTTTCGCCGACATCCCCGAGCCGATTCATCAGATCGAAGACTACCTTCGAACGACAAAGGCGTTCCGACATCCACGTGCTGATCTGTCTGGCCGAGGTGTGATAGTCCCAACGCTCGGCCGTGCCAACGACTTCATTGATCTTGGCTAGCATGTCGTGCAGATCGCCTTCGTATCCACGCGAGGAGAACCCACTTCTTAGATGGTTGTCCGCGATCGTGCGCGCCGAGCCGATGAAATTGTTTGCCGCGGCGACGAGGTTGTGCGCTTTCGACTGAAGGTCTTCGCGAAGAGTGTCGTGCCTGTTGTGGCGGTAATACTCGTGATACGACCAGACGGGGACGTGGATCCGATCGCCCACACTCTTCGCCCAGTCCAAGAACTGCTGACGCGACTCGTCGCTTCCTTTGGTCAGCCAGGTCAGGAAAGACGTGTCGACGTAGATGGATGCCTGGGAATCGCTCAGGACCTTGGCGGCATGCTTGATGAAGTCTGAGGGATCTTCGCCAATCTTCCCGATCGGATAGCGAACCGGCACGAGCGGCTGACGCTGTGGCGCCGGCGGCAGAGTCGTGCGCCTCCCGAGTTTTTCCCTGTTCCCCTTGGGTCTCTTTTTTGGCATGTCTCTTGGCCTTGCTGGCTCTACTGCACTCGTACGGTGCGGACGGGCGGATAGTAGCTGACTTGTTTCATTTGGTAGCCAATCGGAGAGCCGCTGCGTGTGAGCAATTGCCCCGAGTAGTGCTTAAAAGAAAGAAGCTGCCGGGCATCGAGACACAGAGCCGTCCCCAATTTTGGGGATGGCTGGTGTCCGCGCCGCCGCGCAGTTTGTCGCACCAGGCCTGAGGATGCACTGATCTATTCAGTTTCTGCCGCTGATGGGATCTGCAGGCACCGTTGCGGCCGGCTGAGAGCTACTTTTCACAGCCGCGCTGCGCTCCACAGCTCGTTTCGCCGTCGAGATCTGCCCGAATAGATCAGTAATTCCTTAGCGGCTGATCACTGGCACGGACCTGACTGCCACGGCCTCCGTGTGACCGATCGCGCCCGCTGCGTATCGGGCGATCGCCAGAACTGGAAAATGCAGACTGATCAATCTGCCCGTCGAAGTTCTCGGCGTAGCGAAGTGCGTAGCTTTAGGGGCTGGCGAACGCCACTTCAGAGGCGAACACCCCGATGCATCATCGACGTGTGCCCAGACCGGCCAACCCCCGGCAATACGACGGCAAGCCAGAGTCGGCCAAGCAGCTCACGCATTCGCATAAGGCTCAACCAACCGCCGATTCTCATCAATGCTCAGCTCCCGCCCCAGCGCCGGAAAGGCCCGCTGCGCGCATCCCTTGCGCTCGCACACTTTGCAGCCCGGCCCGATCGGCGTCACGGCCTCGGGCTCGTCCAGCGCCAGCCCGCGGGCATATACCAGCCGTGCCRCATGCCGCCGGTCGCAGCCCAGTGCCACCGCAAACTCGCGCGGCGGTGTGCCAAAGCCGCCCGTGTCGTGGCGGATGCACCGGGCCACCCACAGGTAGGTCCTGCCGTCGGGCATCGAGGCCAGCTGCGTCAACACCCGCCCCGGCTGCGAGAACGCCTCGTACACGTTCCACAGCGGACACGTGCCACCGGTGCGCGAGAAGTGGAAATCGGTCGCCGATTGCCGCTTCGAGATGTTGCCGGCCCGATCCACCCGAACGAAGAAAAACGGCACGCCACGCGCCTGCGGCCGCTGCAGCGTCGACAGCCGGTGGCACACCGTCTCGAAGCTGACGCCGAAGCGCCGCGCCAGCAAATCGATGTCGTAGTGCAGCGCCTCCGCAGCCGCCAGGAACGGCGCATAGGGCAGCACCAGCGCCCCGGCGAAATAGCTCGCCAGCCCGATCCTCGCCAGCGCGCGTGATTCGTCGTTGCGGAATTCATCGCTGGCCACCAGGCCCCGGAGCACCTCGTCCGCCTCCAGAAAAGCCAGCTGCGTCGCCAGCTGAAACGCCCGCTGCCCCGGCTCAAGCCCCGCATGCAAGCTGAGCACCCGCGACGCCGGGTCGTAGCCGCGCAAGCCGGGCTCCGCGTCGGCCGGCGCGGTCCGGGTCGACACGCGGTGCCGCTGCAAGAGGCGATGTTCGAGCCGTTCGGCCAGGTCCCGGGCCAGCAGCGAAGGCGCATGCATCTCCCCGTGCGTCGCCTCGGCCAGCGCGTCCAGTTCGGCGATGTGGTTGTGGCGCGCATAGAAGAAGTCGCGCACCTCTTCGTGGGGTTGGGTCGAGCCCGTCCCGGGCCGCGAGTCGCGGTCGCCCAGGCCGGCCGCCATCGCTTCCAGCCGCTCCTGCGCATCGCGCGCCACCTTGTGCAGCTGGATCATGCGGCGCGCCAGGGCCGGCATCTGCTGCGCGAGCGCCTGCACCTCCGCCTGCGGGATGGCCGCCCCCGGCCCGGCATCGGCCACCACGTCGTGCAGCTGCGCCATCAACCGCGCCTCTTCGTTCTCTGAAAAGAACTGCAGGTCCACCCCCAGCGCCGACTGCAGCTTCAGCAGCACCGGCACCGACAGCGGCCGCTGGTTGTTCTCCAGCTGGTTGACGTAGCTGGTCGACAGCTCCAGCGATTCGGCCAGCGCCGCTTGCGTCAGGCCGCGCTGTTCGCGCAGCGTGCGCAGCCGCACACCCAGGAAAGTCTTGCGCATGACAGGCTCTTCGCAAACATTGCAGGATTGCAGAAATGAGTTCGCAGATATTCGCAAATTCAGTGTTGCCGCCAGCTTATCGCATTGCGAAGATTGCAAGCATGAACGACACCGTGTCCACCCCCTTCAAGCCCAAGAAGTCCGTCGCGCTGTCCGGCGTCACCGCCGGCACCACCGCGCTGTGCAGCGTCGGCCGCAGCGGCAACGACCTGCACTACCGCGGCTACGACATCCTCGACCTGGCCGAGGTCTGCGAATTCGAGGAGGTGGCCCACCTGCTGGTGCACGGCAAGCTGCCCAGCGCCGCCGAGCTGCGCGCCTACAAGGCCCGGCTGAAGGCGATGCGTGGGCTGCCCGCCGCGGTGCGGGCCGCGCTCGAGGCCTTGCCGGCCGCCGCGCACCCGATGGACGTGATGCGCACCGGCGTCTCCGCGCTCGGCTGCGCGCTGCCCGAGAAGGACGACCACCACCTGCCCGGCGCGCGCGACATCGCCGACCGCCTGATGGCCTCGCTCGGCTCGATGCTGCTGTACTGGTTCCACTGGTCCACCCAGGGTCGGCGCATCGAGGTGGAAACCGACGACGACTCCATCGGCGGCCACTTCCTGCACCTGCTGCACGGCGAGCGCCCGCCGGCCGCTTGGGTGCGCGCGATGCACACCTCGCTGAACCTCTATGCCGAGCACGAGTTCAACGCCTCCACCTTCACCGCCCGCGTCATCGCCGGCACCGGCAGCGACATGCATTCGGCGATCGCCGGCGCCATCGGCGCACTGCGCGGCCCCAAGCACGGCGGCGCCAACGAGATGGCGTTCGAGATCCAGCAGCGCTACGACACGCCCGACGAGGCCGAGGCCGACATCCGCCGGCGCGTCGAGGCCCGCGAGGTCGTCATCGGCTTCGGCCACCCGGTCTACACTGTCAGCGACCCGCGCAACGTGGTCATCAAGCGCGTGGCCCGGCAGCTGTCTGCCGAGGCCGGCACCCCGAAGATGTTCGACATCGCCGAGCGGCTGGAACGGGTGATGTGGGATGCGAAGAAGATGTTCCCCAACCTCGACTGGTTCAGTGCCGTGAGTTACCACCTGATGGGCGTGCCGACGGCGATGTTCACGCCGCTGTTCGTCGTCTCGCGCACCAGCGGCTGGGCCGCGCACGTGATCGAGCAGCGCCTCGACAACAAGATCATCCGCCCGAGCGCCCACTACACCGGCCCCGAAGACCGGGCCTTCGTGCCGATCGCGGAGCGCGCTTGAAGACCTCCCCGTTCCGCAAGCCCCTGCCCGGCACCGCGCTCGACTACATCGACGCCCGCGCCGCCATCGAAGGCCTGCGCCCCGGCGCCTGGGCCGGCCTGCCGTACACCGCGCGCGTGCATGCCGAGAACCTGGTGCGCCGCTGCGATCCGGCCCTCCTCGACGACTGCCTGCTGCAGCTCATCGATCGGCGCCGCGACCGCGATTTYCCGTGGTWYCCGGTGCGCGTGGTCTGCCACGACATCCTCGGCCAGACCGCRCTGGTCGACCTGGCSGGSCTGCGCGATGCGATTGCCGCGCAGGGCGGCGACCCGGCCGCGGTGAACCCGGTCGTGCCGGTGCAGCTGATCGTCGACCACTCGCTGGCGGTGGAGTGCGGCGGCAGCGACCCGCAGGCCTTCGCGAAGAACCGCGCCATCGAAGACCGCCGCAACGAAGACCGCTTCCACTTCATCGACTGGACGAAGAAGGCTTTCCGCAACGTCGAGGTGATCCCGCCGGGCAACGGGATCATGCACCAGGTCAACCTCGAGAAGATGTCGCCGGTGGTCTGGGTGCAGGACGGCCTGGCCTTCCCCGACACCTGCGTCGGCACCGACAGCCACACGCCGCACGTCGACGCGCTGGGCGTCATCGCGGTGGGCGTGGGCGGCCTCGAAGCCGAGAACGTGATGCTGGGCCGCGCCTCGTGGATGCGCCTGCCCGACATCGTCGGCGTCGAACTCGCCGGCCAGCGCCGGCCCGGCATCACCGCCACCGACATCGTGCTCGCGCTCACCGAGTTCCTGCGCCAGCAGAAGGTGGTCGGTGCCTACCTCGAATTCTTCGGCGACGGCACGCGCGGCCTCACCATCGGCGATCGCGCGACCATCTCCAACATGTGCCCGGAATACGGCGCCACCGCGGCGCTGTTCAGCATCGACGGCCAGACGCTCGACTACCTGCGCCTGACCGGCCGCGAGGCCGCGCAGGTGAAGCTGGTCGAGACCTACGCCCGCACCGCCGGCCTGTGGGCCGGCACGCTGGCCGAGGTGCAGTACGAGCGCGTGCTGCGCTTCGACCTGTCGACCGTGGTGCGCAACATGGCCGGGCCGTCGAACCCGCACCGCCGCCTGCCCACCAGCGCGCTGGCCGAGCGCGGCATCGCGACCGGCCTCGACCAGGCCCGCGCCCAAGAGGCCCAGGGCCTGATGCCGGACGGCGCGGTGATCATCGCCGCCATCACCAGCTGCACCAACACCAGCAACCCGCGCAACGTCATCGCCGCGGGGCTGCTGGCGCGCAACGCCAACCGCCTGGGCCTCGTGCGCAAGCCCTGGGTCAAGTCCTCGCTGGCACCGGGCTCGAAGACGGTGGAGCTCTACCTGCAACAGGCCGGCCTGCTGTCCGAACTCGAGCAGCTGGGCTTCGGCATCGTGGCCTTTGCCTGCACCACCTGCAACGGCATGAGCGGCGCGCTGGACCCGGCCCTCCAGCAAGAGATCGCGGAGCGCGACCTGTACACCACGGCCGTGCTCTCGGGCAACCGCAACTTCGACGGCCGCATCCACCCGCAGGCGAAGCAGGCCTTCCTGGCCTCGCCGCCGCTGGTGGTGGCCTATGCCATCGCCGGCACGATCCGCTTCGACATCGAGCGCGACGTGCTGGGCGTCGCCGGCGGCCGCGAGATCCGCCTGCACGACCTGTGGCCCGACGACGCGGAGATCGATGCGCTGGTGCAGTCGGCGGTGCAGCCGGCGATGTTCCGGCAGGTCTACGAGCCGATGTTCGCCGTCCAGGCCGCGAGCGGCGAGCGCGTGGCCCCGCAGTACGACTGGCGTCCGCAGTCCACCTACATCCGCCGCCCGCCCTACTGGGACCGCGAAGGCATGGGCGCGCTGGCGGCGAACCCCCGCACGCTCGCCGGCATGCGGCCGCTGGCGATCCTGCCGGACAACATCACGACCGACCACCTGTCGCCCTCCAACGCCATCCTGGCCGATTCGGCGGCCGGCGAATACCTGGCGCGCATGGGCCTGCCGGAGGAAGACTTCAACTCCTACGCAACGCACCGCGGCGACCACCTGACGGCGATGCGCGCCACCTTCGCCAACCCGACGCTCGCGAACGAGATGGTGCGCGGCGCCGACGGCAGCGTGCGCGTCGGCTCGCTGGCCCGCATCGAGCCCGAAGGCCGCGTGGTGCGCATGTGGGAGGCCATCGAGACCTACCTGGCGCGCCGCCAGCCGCTGGTCGTCATCGCCGGGGCCGACTATGGCCAGGGCAGCTCGCGCGACTGGGCCGCCAAGGGCGTGCGCCTGGCCGGCGTCGAGGTGGTGGTGGCCGAAGGCTTCGAGCGCATCCACCGGACCAACCTGATCGGGATGGGGGTGCTGCCGCTGGAGTTCCTGCCGGGCAGCAGCCGGCTGACGCTGGGGTTGGACGGGACTGAGACCTACGATGTGCTGGGTGAGCGCACGCCGGGCGCTGTGCTGGGCTTGCGGGTGCGGCGTCGCGATGGCGAGGTGCTGGACGTGGCTGTCACTTGCCGGCTCGACACCGCTGAAGAGGTGTCGATCTATGAGGCGGGCGGCGTGCTGCAGCGCTTTGCGCAAGACTTTCTGGCTGGGCAATGACATCCCGGATTGGCATCCGGGCTACGAACCATGACTAGCGTTCCACAGATCCGCATACCGGCCACCTACCTGCGGGGCGGCACGAGCAAGGGCGTGTTCTTCCGGCTGCAAGACCTGCCTGAGCGCTGCCGCGTGCCGGGCGCGGCCCGCGACCGGCTGCTGCTGCGCGTAATCGGCAGCCCCGACCCCTACGGCAAGCAGATCGACGGCATGGGGGGCGCCACCTCGTCGACCTCGAAGGTCGTGATCCTGTCGCCGTCCAGCCGGCCCGGCCACGACGTCGACTACCTGTTCGGCCAGGTGTCCATCGACCAGGCCTTCATCGACTGGTCGGGCAACTGCGGCAACCTGTCGGCGGCCGTCGGCCCGTTCGCGATCGCGCAGGGCCTGCTGCCCGCCGGGCGCGTGCCGCACGAGGGCCTGTGCACCGTGCGCATCTGGCAGGCCAACATCGGCAAGACCATCGTCGCGCACGTGCCCGTCGTGGACGGCCAGGTGCAGGAGACCGGCGACTTCGAGCTCGACGGCGTCACCTTCCCGGCGGCCGAGGTGCAGCTGGAGTTCCTGGACCCGGCGGCCGAAGGGCCGGGCGAGGACGGGGGCGGCGCGATGTTCCCGACCGGGCGGCTCGTCGACACGCTCGAGGTGCCCGGCTTCGGCACGCTGCAGGCCACGCTGATCAACGCCGGCATCCCGACCATCTTCGTCAACGCGCGCGACATCGGCTACACCGGCACCGAGCTGCAGGACGCGGTCAATGGCGATCCGCAGGCGCTGGCGCGCTTCGAGGCCTTGCGGGCCTGGGGCGCCGTCCGCATGGGCCTGATCCACGACGTGGCCGAGGCCGCGACGCGCCAGCACACGCCGAAGATCGCCTTCGTCGCGCCACCGGCCGACTACCGGGCCTCCAGCGGCAAGGCGGTGCGCGCCGCCGACGTCGACCTGCTGGTGCGCGCGCTGTCGATGGGCAAGCTGCACCACGCGATGATGGGCACGGCCGCGGTCGCCATCGGCACCGCGGCGGCGATCCCCGGCACGCTGGTCAACCTGGCGGCCGGCGGCGGCACGTGCGACGCGGTGCGCTTCGGCCACCCGTCCGGCACGCTGCGCGTCGGCGCGCAGGCACGCCAGGTCGACGGCCAATGGACCGTCACCAAGGCCTTGATGAGCCGCAGCGCGCGCGTGCTGATGGAAGGCCGGGTGTGCGTGCCCGGCGACAGTTTCTGAACGAGGGCAACCCATGTCGACCCGTCAAACACTCAAGGCCCTGGCCGCAGCCCGCCGCGGCGTGATCGTTCCCGGCGCATTCAACGCGCTGTCGGCCAGGGTCATCGCCGACGCCGGCTTCGAGGCGATCTACGTCACCGGCGCCGGCGTCACCAACATGTGGTTCGGCATGCCGGACCAAGGCTTCATGGGCCTGGCCGAGATCGCCGACCACACGGCGCGCATCCGCGATGCGGTCGAGCTGCCGCTGATCGTCGATGCCGACACCGGCTTCGGCAACGCGCTGAACGTGCACCATGCGGTGCGCGTGCTCGAGCGCGCCGGGGCCGACTGCATCCAGCTCGAAGACCAGGTGGCGCCCAAGCGCTGCGGCCACTTCGCCGGCAAGGACGTGATCCCGCTCGACGAGGCGGTGGGCAAGATCAAGGCCGCCGTCGACGCGCGGCGCGATCCCGACCTGCTGATCATGGCGCGCACCGATGCCGCGGCCACGCAGGGCTTCGACGCGGCGGTCGAGCGCGCGCAGCGCTTCGCCGAGGCCGGTGCCGACATCCTGTTCGTCGAGGCGGTGACGAGCGCCGACGAGGTGCGTGCGCTGCCGCGGCGGCTCGCGACGCCGCAGCTGGTCAACATGGTGATCGGCGGCAAGACGCCGATCGTCGGTGCCGACGAGCTGAAGGACCTGGGCTACGGCTTCGTGCTGTACGCCAACGCGGCGCTGCAGGGCGCCGTGGCCGGCATGCAGCGCGTGCTGGGCGCGCTGCAGCAGGCCGGTCGCGTCGACGAGGATCCCTCGCTCGTCGTGTCCTTCGCGGAACGACAGCGGCTGGTCGACAAGCCGCGCTGGGACGAGCTGGAAGGCCGCTACGCCTCCTAGCGGTTCCCGGATCAGGCCGGCTGGCGCAGCGCCTTGGCCGCCGCCACCATGTTGGCCAGGGCCGGGATCACCTCGGCCCACTGGCGCGTCTTCAGGCCGCAGTCGGGGTTGACCCACAGCCGCCCGGCCGGCACGCGCTCGGCGGCCTTGCGCATCAGCTGCATGATGTGCGCCTGCGTCGGGATGTTGGGCGAGTGGATGTCGTAGACGCCCGGGCCGATCTCGTTCGGGTACTGGAAATTCTCGAAGGCATCGAGCAGCTCCATGTCCGAGCGCGAGGTCTCGATCGTGATCACGTCGGCGTCCATCCCGGCGATCGACGCGATGATGTCGTTGAACTCCGAATAGCACATGTGGGTGTGGATCTGCGTCTCGTCCTCGACGCCGTTGGCGGTGATGCGGAACGATTCGACGGCCCAGTCGAGGTAGCCCTGCCACTGCGACTTGCGCAGCGGCAGGCCCTCGCGCAGCGCGGCCTCGTCGATCTGGATCACGCGCACGCCGGCCTGCTCCAGGTCGAGCACCTCCTGGCGGATGGCCAGCGCCAGCTGGTGGCATGACACCGAGCGCGGCTGGTCGTCGCGCACGAAGGACCAGTTCAGGATCGTCACCGGGCCGGTCAGCATGCCCTTCATCGGGCGCTTCGTCAGCGACTGCGCATAGCGGATCCACTCCACGGTCATCGCCTTCGGGCGGCTGATGTCGCCGAACAGGATGGGCGGCTTCACGCAGCGCGAGCCGTAGGACTGCACCCAGCCGAACTGGCTGAAGGCGTAGCCGTCGAGCTGCTCGCCGAAGTACTCGACCATGTCGTTGCGCTCGGCCTCGCCGTGCACCAGCACGTCCAGGTCCAGCGCTTCCTGCTCGCGCACGCTGCGCTGGATCTCGGCCTGCATCGCGGCCTTGTAGCCGGCCTCGTCCAGGCGTCCGGCCTTGAACTCGCTGCGCGCATGGCGGATGTCGGCGGTCTGCGGGAACGAGCCGATGGTGGTGGTGGGGAAGGGCGGCAGCTTCAGCAGCGCGGCCTGCTTGGGGGCGCGCTGCGCATAGGCGCTCTTGCGCTGGCCGAGGGCAGCGTCGAGCCTGGCGACGGCGGCCTTCACCGTCGGGTTGTGGACGCGCGGCGAGTGGCGGCGCGCGTCGATGGCGGCCTGGTTGGCAGCCAGCTCGGCCCGGACCGAGTTGCGGCCGTTCTTCAGCGCGGCGGCCAGCAGCTTCAGCTCGTCCAGCTTCTGCAGCGCGTACGCCAGCCACGACTTCAGGTCCGCATCCAGCTTCTGTTCGCTCGCCAGGTCGACCGGCACGTGCAGCAGCGAGCACGACGGCGCGATCCACAGGCGCTCGCCGAGCCGCTCCTTCAGCGGCTCCAACCAGTCGAGCACCGCGTTCAGGTCGGTCTTCCAGATGTTGCGGCCGTTGATCACGCCCAGCGACAGCACCTTCAGCGGCGACAGGATGTTCAGCAGCGGCTGGATGTCGTCGCGGCCGTTGACCGCGTCGATGTGCAGGCCGGCCACCGGCAGGTTGGCGGCCAGGTGCCGGTTCTCTTCCAGCGGGCCGAAGTAGGTCGCCAGCAGCAGCTTCACGCGGCCGCTCTTCAGGTCGTGGTACGCGGTGTTGAAGGCGTGTTGCCAGTCGGCGTCGAGTTCGGTCACGAGGAGGGGCTCGTCGACCTGCACCCATTCGACACCCTCGGCTGCGAGCTTCTCCAGCAGCTCGGCGTAGACCGGCACCAGGCGTTCGAGCAGCGCGAGCTTGTCGGAATCGTCCTTGGCCTTGCCGAGCGCCAGGTAGGTGATGGGGCCGACGATCACCGGCTTGGCCTTGACGCCGGCCTGGCGCGCCTCGGCCAGCTGCTCCAGCAGGCGCGACGCGTCGAGCTTGAACTGCGTGGCGGCGCTGAACTCGGGGACGATGTAGTGGTAGTTGGTGTCGAACCACTTGGTCATCTCACCGGCGGCCACACCCCCGCCGCAGCAATCGGCGTGGGCCTCGCCGGTCTGCGCCGAACGGCCGCGCGCGACGCGGAAGTAGTTGTCCAGCACGTCGCCGTGGAAGCCCTGCACGCGCTCCGGCAGGTTGCCGAGCGTGAAGCTCATGTCGAGCATCTGGTCGTAGAACGCGAAGTCGCCCACCGGGGCGAGATCCAGGTCGATCTGGTGGATCCAGTGGCGCTGGCGCAGGTGGGCGCCGAGCGCCTTGAGTTCGTCGCGCGAAGACTCGCCCTTCCAGTAGGACTCCAGCGCGAACTTCAGTTCGCGCCTGGCGCCGATGCGGGGAAAGCCGAGGTTGTGGGTCGTGGTCATGGCGAGAGGGCGATCGTGGAGAAACAAGCCCCAGGTTACGGAGCGCAAGCCATGAAGTAAAATGGTATTAATTTGACAATCAATGAGATTGGCTCATAGATCATGTTGGAGCGCAGTCACCTGGCCATCGTGCAGGAAGTCGAGAAGCAGGGCTCGCTGACGGCGGCCGCCGGCGTGCTGTGCCTGACGCAGTCGGCCCTCAGCCATTCGATGAAGAAGCTGGAGCAGCAACTGGGCACCGACATCTGGCTGCGCGAAGGCCGCAGCCTGCGCCTGACCCAGGCGGGGCAGTACGTGCTGGCGGTGGCCAACCGGGTGCTGCCGCAGCTCGACCAGGCCGAAGAGCGGCTGCGCCAGTTCGCGCAGGGCGAGCGCGGTGCATTGCGCATCGGCATGGAGTGCCACCCGTGCTACCAATGGCTGCTGAAGGTGGTGTCGCCCTACCTCGCGGCCTGGCCCGACGTCGACGTCGACGTGAAGCAGAAGTTCCAGTTCGGCGGCATCGGCGCGCTGTTCGGCTACGAGATCGACATGCTGGTGACGCCCGATCCGCTGTACAAGCCGGGGCTGCATTTCGAGCCGGTGTTCGACTACGAGCAGGTGCTCGTGGTCGGTCGCGATCATCCGCTGGCGGACGTGGCGTACGTGAAGCCGCGGCAGCTGACGCAGGAGGTGCTGATCACCTACCCGGTCGCGACGGACCGGCTGGACGTCTACACGCAGTTCCTGATGCCGGCGGGCGTGACGCCGAAGGCGCACAAGACCATCGAGACCACCGACATCATGTTGCAGATGGTCGTCAGCGGCCGCGGCGTGGCGGCGCTGCCGCGCTGGCTGGTCGACGAGTACGCGCGGAAGATGGACGTGGTGGCGGTGCGCCTGGGGCTGCGCGGCATCGCCAAGCAGATCTTCCTCGGTGCCCGCGAGGCCGACACCGGCATCGACTACATGCGGGCTTTCGTCGAACTGGCACGCGGGTCGCGATCGGCACTCGAGTCCCCGGGCGAGGCCGGGCGATCCTGAGCGGGGGCGGGGGCGGGGGACGGCGCGTCCTGGGCGCGCGCCGAATCGACGTTCACCAGCAGGTTGCGCGTCTGCTCGACCTGTTCTTCCAGCTTGTTCAGCGACTCGGTCAGTGCCGTGCGGTCTTCGGGGGTCGCGCCATGGAAGTCCGAGCTCTGGAAAGTCGGACGCCGGGGTTTTCGAGCGTCGGGCGGGCGGGGCACGGCTACCTCGTCGGGGTGGATGCGCGATGCTAGGCGCTGCGGCGCCGAAGCGGCAGGTGCAAGGCGCGCATTGCGCTGTAGGCCGGCTCCTACCTGCTGTTGCAGGCCGGGCTCCGCGCTGAGCTATGCTGCGCCCACTCCTGCCCGTTCCATGAGGACATCCATGACCCGCTTGCTCTCCCTTCGCGCCGCCAGCCTGTCGTTGCTGTGCGCCACCGTCTCGCTGCCCAGCCTGGCCGAGAGTTTCGCCTCGTCGGCATCGAGCGCCGGCTCGGCCTCGTCGGGCAGCGTCTCCGACTCGATCAAGGGCTCGAGCGACAGCTCGAGCAAGGAAAAGAAGGTCGCCGAGGGCCAGTACCGCGTGATGGACGTGGCCGACCTGGCCGAGGTCCCGGGCCAGGCGCCGATGATGCGGCTGACGCTGCGCGCCACCGAGGCCGGCGCCTCGCGCGAGTTCTTCCTCGACCTGCCGCGCCAGGCGCTGGCCGCCCGTCCGCTCGGCACCGGCGATCTGGTGCAGGCGAAGCAGCGTCCCTACGGCTTCGAGTTCGCTCGTGTCGACACCCGCGAGCCRTTCTTCCTGGTGCTGACCGACGACTGGCACCGCGAACTCGATTCGCACGTCGTCACGCTGTGACGCCACGGCGCGGCCGCAGCCTGCGGCGCGCGCTGGCCGGCCTGGCGTGGCTCGCCGCCGTCGGCCTCGGCGGTCTCGCGCCGGCC
>NZ_JBFUEB010000124.1:0-17155 GCF_056404395.1 Rhizobacter sp. P2_D12
GACCAGCGCGCAGGCGGCGGGACTGGACGCGCCGCAGGTGGCGGCGATGCAGCCGGCCGACCTGCGTGCGCTGGGCACGGCGGCCTTCCACGCACTGGGCAGCGACCAGATCGCGGTGCTGGACACCGCCCAGTTCGTCGCGCTGTCGACGGCGCAGATCGTCGCGCTGGGCACCGAGCAGATCGCCGGCTTGAGCACCGACCACATTGCCGCGCTGACGACGGCGCAGATGGTGGCGATGGAGACCGCCGACATCGCGGCGATGTCGTTGCAGCAGGTGGCGGCCTTCACGCCGGAGGACATCGGCGTGATGTCGGGCGCGCAGATCTCGGCGCTGCTGTCGGTGACGCCGATCGTGCTGGACCTGGCGGGCACCGGCATCCACACCACGGCAGCCGGCCAGGGCGTCAACTTCGACGTCGCGGCCACCGGCAGCACGGCGCGCAGCGGCTGGATCGCCGAGGGCTCGGCGCTGCTGGCGATCGACCGCAACCACGACGGCACGATCAACGACGGCAGCGAGCTGTTCGGCATCGGCACGCTGAAGGCCGACGGCACGCGCGCCGCCAACGGCTATGTCGCACTGGCGCAGCAGGACAGCAACCACGACGGCACGATCAGCGCCGCCGATGCGAACTTCAAGGACCTGCGCGTGTGGGTCGACGCGAACCACGACGGCAAGACCGATGCGGGCGAGCTGAAATCGCTGGCGGATGCGGGCATCGTGTCGCTGGACCTGCATGCCGTGGCCGGCACGCAGGTGGACCACGGCAACCTGCTGGGGCTGGTGTCCGGCTTCACGCTGGCCGACGGGTCGCAGCACCAGATGGCCGACGTGTGGTTCGCGAAGGAGAAGGCAGCGCCGGCGGTGCAGCTGGGCGACCTGCTGGCCGCGGCGCCCACCGAGCTGCTGGCGCACGACACGGCCGCGCCGGCGCCGGCACCGCACCTGGCACCCGCCGCCATCAGCGCCGAGCAGCATCGCCTGCTGGCCGAGGAAGCCCAGCGCATCGGCCCACTGATCTGAGGGCCCGCCCGACCCCCCGGATGCCCCGCGCAGGACTATGCTGCGGCTATCGCCAGCAGCAGGAGGGCCGGGTCATGAAGCTGAACCTGAAACTTCCCCTCGCGTTCGGCTTCACGCTGGCGCTGCTGCTGCTCGCGGCGCTGTTCGGCATCGGGCAGCTCGACCGTTCCCTCACCGCCTACGACACCATCGTGCAGACCCACGTCGCGCACGAGCGGGCGGCGGCCGACCTGGAAAGCCGCTTCAAGACGCAGGTGCAGGAGTGGAAGAACACGCTGCTGCGCGGCAAGGACCCGCAGCAGCTGGAGCGCTACTGGGGCGCGTTCCAGAAGGAGGAGAAATCGGTGGCCGAGGGCGCGGCGCAGCTGCGCGACAGCCTGCCGCAGGGCGAGAGCCGCACGCTGGTCGAGCGCTTCCAGCAGGCGCATGCGCGCATGGGAGAGGGCTACCGCCAGGGCCAAGCCGCCTTCACGGCGGCCGGTTTCGACGCGGCGGCCGGCGACAACAGCGTCAAGGGCATGGACCGCGAGCCGGTGAAGCTGCTGGGCGAGGCGGCGCAGCGCATTGCTGCGGAGAGCGCCGACATCGCCGCGCGTGCTTCGGCCGACGGCCGGCGGGCGATCCGGCTCAGCCTGGCGGTGATGTTCGGCGTGACGCTGCTGGGCGTGGTGGTCGGCATCGGCGTGAGCCGCATGATCGTGCGTCCGCTCAACCAGGCGGTGCAGGTGGCGCAGGCGGTGGCTGGCGGCGACCTGACGGTGGACGTGCGACCGCGCGGGCGCGACGAGACCGCGATGCTGCTGACGGCGCTGGCCGGGATGCAGCGGCAGCTGACCCTCCTGGTGCGGGGCGTTCGCGCCAATGCCGAGGGCGTGGCAACCGCGAGCGCCGAGATCGCGCAGGGCAACAACGACCTGAGCATGCGCACCGAGCAGCAGGCTGCGGCCCTGCAGCAGACGGCGTCGTCGATGGACGAGCTGGGGGCCGCGGTGCGGCAGAACGCCGACAACGCGGCACAGGCCAGCCAGCTGGCGGCCGGCGCGAGCGGCGTGGCCCAGCGCGGCGGCGACGTGGTGAGCAGCGTCGTGCAGACGATGAAAGGCATCCACGACAGCTCGAACCAGATCGCCGAGATCGTCGGCGTGATCGATGGCATCGCGTTCCAGACCAACATCCTGGCGCTGAACGCCGCGGTGGAGGCGGCGCGGGCCGGCGAGCAGGGGCGTGGCTTCGCGGTGGTGGCCGGCGAGGTGCGCGCGCTGGCGCAGCGCAGCGCGGCGGCGGCCAAGGAGATCACCGCGCTGATCGGCACCAGCGTCGAACGCGTGGCACAAGGCAGCACGCTGGCCGACCAGGCCGGATCGACCATGGGCGAGGTGGTGGCCGCCATCCGCCGTGTGACCGACTTGGTCAGCGAGATCAGCGTGGCGACCAGCGAGCAAAGCACCGGGGTGTCGCAGGTCGGCACCGCGATCGCGCAGATGGACCAGGCGACGCAGCAGAACGCGGCGCTGGTGGAGGAAAGCGCCGCGGCGGCGGAAAGCCTGAAGGGGCAGGCGCAGCGGCTGGTGGAGGCGGTGGCGGTGTTCAGGTTGCCGGCGCCGGGTACGGCAGCAGCGTAGCTCGGATGCCAATCCGGGGCTGGTCTTCGCGAGTCAAGGCCGCTCCCGGATTGCGCTGCGCTCCATCCGGGCTACGGGTCTGCGGCGACTCAGTACATGTCCGCCAACCGCAAGGTATGCGCATTGCGCGAATCATCCACCGCCCGCACCACATGCCGGTCATCGGCAATGGTCTGGAACAGGTCGATGCCCTTCGGCGCCTTGCCGCCGGCATCCTGGTCTCCGCGGTACGAGATGCTCGACCGGGGCTGCCCGTTCATCATCTCCCCGTTGCACAGCGACAAAAACTCCCACGACGCCATCCGCGCGCCGGCGGCCCAGACGTCGCCGTCCTGGATGTCCGGGTCGTCCACCGCGCGGCACATCACCGACATGTAGCCGCTGTCCACCCCCGGCGCGAAGTTGGCCGGGTTCACGTCGGAGTGCGGGCAGTAGTAGCAGTCGATCGGCACCATCTTGAAGAAGCGGATCAGCGATTCCAGCATCGGCACCGAGTGGTACCAGAAGGTGTTGGTCTCGCGCTGCAGGTTGCCGCGGTGGTTGTATTCCAGCGTGTGGCCCTCGCGGCGCATCACGTTGGTCGACACGATCATCAGCCCGTTCTTCTTCAGCAGCGGCCGGATGCCGGCCAGCACGTGCATCGGCGAGAACACGTGGTACAGCACGCCCGACAGGTTGATGAAGTCGAAGCCGCCCTGCTCCTTCAGCTTCACGCTCAGGTCGTACAGCAGCCCGATCTGCTTGAAGTCGAAGTCGACGCCGTAGATCGTCTTGATCGCGTTCATCTTCTTCTCGCAGTGCGGCAGCGCATCGGTGGCCAGCACCTTCTTCGCGCCCTGGCGCGCCATCAGCGTCGGGATCAGGCCCTCCATGCTGCCGATGTCCAGGCACTCCATGCCCTGCAGGTTGGCATTGCGCAGCAGCATGCGCGGCATCATCGGCACGCGCGGCATGTGCGTGCCCTTGGTGATCTGCCCCGGGGCCAGCTCGACGTTGTAGTACCACCAGTCGTTGGCGACCGAAGCGATGAGTTCCTCGTGCATGTCTTGCCTCCTGGTTGGTCGGTCGTGGATGAAGCTATTCAGCGGGCGTGCTCACCTGCCCGACGATGCGCGCCGGGTTGCCGGCGATCACCGACAGCGGCGGCGCCTCGAACTTGGGCGACACCACCGTGCCCGCCGCGATCACGCTGCCGCGCCCGATGCGGCAGCCCTTGAGCAGCGTCACGCGGCTGCCGATGAAGACCTCGTCCTCGATCACCACCGGCAGCGGCTTCTGGTCGGGCCGGTGCCGCTGGCCCAGCGCCAGCTCGTGCGCGTTCGAGTCGAGCACCTGGAACTCCGAGCCGATCAGGCAGCGCTGCCCGATGCGGATCTCCGCGCCCTCGGACACGATCACCGCCCGGTTGTTGATCACCGTGCCGTCGCCGATCTCGATCAGCGATTGCGGCGTGCGCGCCTCGAGGTAGCTGCAGCCGTAGCTGCCCGGCGAGCGCGGCACGCCGAACACCACCGTCGGCGCGAGCCGGATGCGGCCCACGCCCTTGAACACCGTCGGCGTCATCAGGTTGACCGTGCGCGCGGCACCGGGCTTGTCGGGCGCCTGCAGCACCTCGACGATGGCCTTGTCCGACACGTGGAAGAAGTAGTGCACCAGCAGCGCGCGCACCCAGCCCTCGAGCTCGAACGGGTTGCTCTTCGAGATCCAGCCCTTGTAGCGATCGAGCTTCAGCATCGCGGCAGGCTCAGAAACCGTGGGTGGCGAGGAAGTCGTTCCAGGCAACGATGAAGCGCTCTTCGGCACCCGGCGCGCCGCCGGCCAGCTCGGGCAGCAGCGCGCAGAACGGCTGCATGTCGGGCTGGGTGCCGTAGCGCAGGTTCAGCGCCGGCTGGATGATGCGGTAGCACTGGCGCGCCAGCTCGTCGCCGAGCCGGCCCGCGCGGTGCCCGCCCACCGCCAGCGCGACGAAGCCCAGGTGCGCGCCCTTCATGAACGGGCTGTTCACGTTGGACGAGTTCTGCCCCGCGCTGATGCGGAAGTAGCCCAGGTGGTCCTGGATGTGGCACAGCGGCCGGCGGATGCTGGCCGCGACGAAGGCGCCCAGGTCCCACAACCCGGCATACGACACGTCGCCCAGGGCCGGCTTGAGCAGCAGGTCGGCACAGTCGGCGCGGAAGATCGCGTTCGAGAACTCGCCGAAGTAGTTCTTGCACTCGGCCACCGTGCTCATGAACATCACGTCGTCGTTCAGCGCGATCATGCGGCTCGCGTTGTGCGCGATCGCCGCCGGCACCGGCTGCCCGGTCATCGGCTGCCCGGCCTCGTTGGCCACCCAGCGCCGGCTCACCGAGCACGAGAAATCGGCCGAGCCGTGCGCCACCAGGTGGCGCTCGTAGAACTCGGGGTACATCACGTCGTCGTCGAGCATGATGTGCAGCAGCTCGGAACGCCCGTTCCACAGCCGCACCAGATGCTTCAGGTTCTCGTAGGCACCATTGCGCGGCCCCTCGTGGAACTCGATGTCCAGCCCGGCGCGCAGCTGCGCGAAGGTCTCGGAATGGAAGACCTCGCGAAACTCGCCGTGCGGGCTGTCGTCGGAAATGATCACCTTCTGCGACGGCCGCGTCTGGTAGCGCAGCGAGTGCAGCAGGTCGTGGATGTAGCGCGTCTTGTAGGCCGGGATGACGGTGGTGATGTTCATCGGTGGGTCCGTGGCCTCAGCCCAGCGCCTCGAGGGCAACCCGTACCGCCTGGATCACCTCGTCGGTCTGCGCGTCTGTCTGGGTCGGGCCGATCGGCAGGCTCAGCACCTGCGCATGCATCGCCTCCGAGATCGGCAACGCACCCGCCTTCAGGCCGAGCGGTGCATAGGCCGGCTGCAGGTGCGGCGCGACCGGGTAGTGGATGACGGTGCCGATGCCGGCATCGGCCAGGCGCCTGGCCAGGGCATCGCGCTGGCGGTGCCGCACGACGAACAAATGCCAGGCCGGTTCGGCCCAGCTCGGCACCTGCGGCAACACCAGGTCGAAGCCGGCGAAGGCCTGCAGGTAGCGCTGCGCGATCGCGGCGCGGTGCCGGTTGTCGGCCTCCAGCTTCGGCAGCTTCACGCGCAGCAGCGCGGCCTGCAGCTCGTCGAGGCGCGAGTTCCAGCCGATCACCTCGTTGTGGTACTTCACCTTCGAGCCGTAGTTGCGCAGCTCGCGCAGCCGTGCCGCCACCGTCTCGTCGTGCGTGGTGACGGCGCCGCCGTCGCCCAGCGCCCCCAGGTTCTTGCCGGGGTAGAAGCTCCAGGCCACCGCGTCGCCGTGCGCGCCCAGGCGTTCGCCCCGGTAGCGCGCGGCATGCGCCTGCGCGCCGTCCTCGACCACGCGCAGCCCGTGGCGGCGCGCGATCTCGAGGATGGGTGCCATGTCGGCCGGCTGGCCGTACAGGTGCACCGGCATGATGGCCCGCGTGCGCGGCGTGATCGCCGCCTCGATGCGGGCGGGATCGATGTTGTGCGTGCGGTCGTCGGGCTCCACCGGCACCGGCGTCGCGCCGACGTGGGTCACGGCCAGCCAGGTCGCGATGTAGGTGTTCGACGGCACGATCACCTCGTCGCCCGGGCCGACGTCCAGCGCGCGCAGCGCCAGGCTCAGCGCGTCCAGCCCGTTGGCCACGCCCACGCAGTGCGCCGCGCCGCAATAAGCCGCGTACTCCTGCTCGAAGCGCTTCAGCTCGTCGCCCATGATGTACCAGCCCGAATCGAGCACGCGCTCGAAGGCGGCCACCAGCTCGGCGCGCTGCTGCAGCTGCACGGACTTCAGGTCGAGGAAGGGAACCATGTCAGATGTCCACTTTCAGGGGAGTCGGCAGGAAACGGCTGTAGCGCTTCATCGCCTCGCGGATCGCCGTGTTCGCCAGCGTGTACTCGATCTCGACCTCGTCCTGCGAGACCCGCTGCGCACCGAAGCGCTCGTGGAAGGCGCAAACGCGCTCGTTGCCAAGGTTGACCTGAAAGTGCGCATTCGTAAAGCCCAGGGTATCGAGGGCATACGCGTAGACCATCAGCGCCGACTCGATCGCGGCCGACGGCGGGGCGGCGTCCGACAGGATCCAGCTGCCCCAGCAGAAGCTGCTCTCGCCATCGATCACCCGGGCGTCGTACAGCCGCACCGTGCCGAGCTTGTCGCCGGCCAGGTTCTCGATCACGAAATAGGCCTCGGTAGCGCGCTGCGCGCAGGCGGCCAGCCAGGCCTGCTGGTCGGCCAGCGCGCCCGAGGTGCGCGACAGGTGGCGCGACTTCACTTCGTCGGTGCGCAGCCCGAGGATGAATTCGGCGTCGCCGACGGCCGCGTCGCGGAAAACCAGGGTCTTGCCCTGCACGCGCCTGGCCTTGCCCAGCCGCGGCGCGGTCATGTCGCAGCGTTCCCGGCAACCAGGTCGGTGAAGACGCCGTGGTCGCGGATGTAGTCCGCGGCGTCGTAGTAGTCGGATGCGAACACCATCAGCATCGCGTCCGGCGAGTACTTGTACTGGATGCCCCAGGTCATCGGCGGAAGGTACAGGCCGCGCTGCGGCGAGTCCAGCACCACCTCGACCCGGCGCTTGCCGTCGTCGGCCACCACGGCGCAGCTGCCGCGCAGGCAGATCAGGAACTGGTGGCAGCGGTGGTGCGCATGCTCGCCGCGGATCTCGCGGCTGGGCACGCCGAACACCATGAAGTAGCGCAGCGGCTTGAACGGCACGTGGCGGTCGAACTCGCCCACCGTCAGGTCGCCGCGCATGTCGTGGATCACCGGGAAGTGGTGCACCGTGACGCCCTGCACCGGCGTGGTCTCGATCTTGAAGCCGTTGGCCGCGGTCGGCACGTGCACCGCGCTCGCCGGGCCCTTGTCGGTGTCGACGTAGCCGACGATCGCGGCCGGGTTGCCCTCGACGATGGCGCCCGGGGGCACCGAGCGCGTGACGACCGAGCCGGGGCGCACCACCGCCTTGGCGGCGATCGTCAGGCCGGCGTAGATGGTGGAGTTGGCGCCGATCCAGGCCTGGCGGCGCACCGCGGTGCCGACGGCGTCATGGCCCTCGGCCTCGACGAACACGACGTTGGCGCCGATGTAGCAGCCGGCATCGACCTGCACGCCGCGGCAGATGTGGGCGCCGCTCTTGACCACGCAGTCGCCGTGCACGTGGGCCTCGGCATCGATGAAGGCCTGCGGGTGCAGCGCGAGCGGGGCCAGCAGGCTGGTGTCGTTGGTTCCCATGGGTCGGTCCGGATCGTTGGAAGTTATTGCAGCCAGGCGCCGATGCCCAGCCCGAGCGAGCGCAGCAGCGCATTCGCCTGCTCGCCGTCGTACAGCGCATTGACGTAGGCGACGCGCAGGCCGTAGTGGTCGCCCTCGGCGGCCATCACGTCGAACAGCGAGCGGCGGCCCAGCTGCTGCCATTGCTGCAGCGTGAAGTTGCGCACGCGGTCGCTGTCGCGCAGCACCGCGACCACGCGCTGCGCGCGGTCGAAGGCCGAGGTGGCCTGTTCGTGCACCTCGCTCATGCGCGAGCGGCGGGATTCCAGCGCGTCGGCGCGCTGCAGCCGGGCCGCCTCGGCGCGCTTGCGGGCCGCGGCGGTGGAGTAGTCGTTGCTCGCGTTGTAGAGCGGGATGTTGAAGCTGACGCCGGCCGACCAGCTGGTGCCGTCGCCGGCGCCCTTGGCCTTGCTGCCGCCCACGGTCCAGTTGACCTGCGGCTTCTGGCCGGCCACCACCGCGCGCGCATAGCTGTCGGCGGCCTCGGCCTGCTGGTCCAGCTGGGCGATCTCGGCGGCGCGGTCGGCCTGGGCCAGCACCTCGTCGAGCTTGGGGGTGTCGAGCAGCACCGACGACAGCCCTTCGGTGCCCGGCAGCCCGTCGCCGACGAAGCGGCGCAGCTTGACCTCGACCTGGCGCACCATCGACAGCGTCTGCACCTGCTGCAGGTCGGCCTGCTGCTGGTTCTTCTGCGCCTGCACCAGCTCGCTGGTGCGGCCCTTGTCGGCGCGCACGATGGTTTCCAGCGCCTCGACCAGGCAGCTCATCTTGCGCGAGTACTGCTGGTACACCTGCGCCTGCATGCGGTAGCGGCTGCGGTCCAGCGCCAGCGACACCGTCGTCAGCGCCACCTGCTCCTGCGCGCTGATCTGGCCCAGGCGCGCGGCCTCGGCCAGGTGCGAGCGCCAGTCGGTCAACTGGGTGATGCGGCCGCCGTCATACAGCGGCGCGGTGACGCTCAGGCCGATGCGGGCCTGGTTGCCGCTGACCGATTCGACATTCGGCGCCGAGCTGCCGACGCGCCCGAGCGTGCCGTTCAGGCCGGCCTGCGGGCGGCTTCCCATGCGGGTTTCATCGACGTCGGCGGCCGCGGCCTCGGCCAGCAGCTTCGCCGCGCCGATGGCCTGGCTGCGCTTGAGCGCCTCCTGCACCATCGCCTGCAGCGAGGCGCGCGGGCCGCCGGCATCGCCGGCCGCGTTGCGCCCCCCGTAGCTCACGCCCGGCTCCACGCCCTCGTCGTCGATGCAGCGAGCGAACGCAGGCAGCGCGACGGCAGTGGCCACCAGCACGCCGGCCAGGCGCAGGGTGTAGGACGGGCGGACGGTCATGAAACGTAACTCCTGGGTGAATCGCGTGTTGCGACACCCTGGCAGTACACCGCGGGGCAGCCCGTCGCGATGAGCGGAAAATGCCCGGCTTTTCCCGCCAGTTCCGTCCGGCCCATCGCTTTGGACCCTAGACGCGGCCGGAAGCGCACTTCTAAGCTCGCCCCTCCACGGTCGAACCGAGACTTGCGCATGAGCACTCCCCTCTACACCGGCGATGACAAGGCCAACACGCTGACCGGCAGCGACGGCGACGACGACATCACCGGCGGCAAGGGAGACGACACGATCGACGGCGGCCTGGGCAGCGACGTCTACGAGTACAGCGCCGGCGATGGCCGCGACACGATCCGCGCGCGCTACGACACCACCGAGAACAAGACCGACACGCTGAAGCTGAACGGCATCCCGGCCAGCGAGGTGACGCTGGCCCGCGTCGACAGCTCGCTGGTGATCGGCTTCACCGGCAGCCGTGCCGGGCTGGACCAGGTCACGGTGCAGTCCTTCTTCTCCAGCGACGACCCGCACAACAGCTTCAACCCGCTGCAGGAGATCGGCTTCTCGGACGACGTCTGGTCGGTGGCCGACATCGTTGCCCGGCTGACCACCGGCACGGCGGGCAACGACAGCCTGCGCGGCACGGCCAACGACGACACGCTGACCGGGGGTGCGGGCAACGACACGATCCACGGCGGGTCCGGCAGCGACACGGTCATGTTCGCGGTCGGCGACGGCCGGGACACCCTCAGCGCGTGGTACGACGCGGCCGACGGCAAGATCGACACGCTGGAGCTGACCGGCACCCACGACGCGAGCGAGCTGCGCCTCGAAACCGCCGGCAACGCGCTCCTGATCGGCTTCACCGAACACGCCACCGACCAGGTCACGGTCGAGGATTTCCTGTACGACAACGGCGACTTCAGCCCGCTGCAGCAGATCCGGTTCGCCGGCGGCGGCACGCTGGACGTCGACGGCATCCTGGCGAAGCTCCACGGTGGCAGCAGCGGCAACGACACGCTGGGCGGCACGATCGCCGGTGATGTCATCCAGGGTCAGGGCGGCAACGATGCGATCAACGGCCGCGCCGGCAACGACACGCTGGCGGGCGGTTCCGGAAATGACACCCTCACCGGCGGCACCGGCAACGACACCTACATCTACGAGGCCGACGGCGGGCAGGACACCATCGCCTACAGCACCGATGCGGCCACCGACAAGCTCAACACGCTGCAGTTCGGCGCCGGCATCCAGGTCAGCAACCTGGCCTTCTCGAAGTCCGGCACCTCGCTGGTGATCTCCATCAAGACCACCGATCCTGACACCGGCAAGCCCGTCAACGGCACGGTCACCGTCCAGAACTTCAGCTTCACCCTCGGCGAGGACACCAGCTACAACCCGCTGCAGGCGATCAGGTTCACCGACGGCGCGGCCACCGGATGGTCGCTGGCCGAGATCCAGGCCCAGGTGCCGGGCGCCTCGACCGGCACGGGCGCCACGAAGACCGAAGGCGACAGCGGCAACGACACGCTGGTCGGCACCGCGGGCGACGACGTGCTGAACGGTCACGGCGGCGCCGACCTGATCGACGGCGGCAAGGGCAGCGACACCTACAAGTTCGCAGCCCACGACGGCCAGGACACGCTGGCGTCCGTGCTCGACACGACGGCCGGCAAGACCGACACGCTGGTGCTGGCGGACATCCAGGACGATCGACTGACGTTCCGGCGCTCCGGCAAGCACCTGATCATCGGGACGAACGACGTCGACGGGAAGGCGACGACGGACGAGATCACCGTGCGCTACTTCTTCTACAACGAGGACCCGCACAACGACTACAACCCGCTGCAGGCGATCCAGTGCGCCAACGGCGTGACGCTCGACGTGGACCAGATCGTCGCCAGGATGCTGGAGGGCACCGCCTCCGGCGACCACCTGGTCGGCACGGCCGCTGCCGACACGCTGATCGGTCATGGCGGCGACGACACGATCGACGGCGGGTCGGGCAACGACATCTACCAATTCGGCACCGGCGACGGCAAGGACACCATCGCCTGGTCGAACGATGCCGCCAGCGGCCGGCAGGACACGCTCCACCTGACCGGCGTCGCCGACAAGAGCGGCTTGTCGCTCGGCACCTCGGGCACGTCGCTGGTGATCGGGTTCACCGGCAGCAGCAGCGACCGGGTCACGGTCGAGGAATTCCTCTACCAGGACAGCGCCGAGAACACCCTCAATCCGTTGCAACGGATCCAGTTCGCCGATGGCTCCTGGATGGGGCTTGCCGCCATCCTCGCCCTGCTCCACGCCGGCACCGACCGCAACGACACGCTCAGCGGCACCACCGGCAACGACAGCATCGCCGGACAAGCCGGCAACGACTGGATCGACGGCCGCGGCGGCGCCGACACGATCGACGGCGGCGCCGGCAACGACACGCTCAGCGGCGGCACCGGCAACGACACCTACCGCTACGGCACCGGCGGCGGCCAGGACACCATCGGCTTCAGCAGCGACCCGGCCGCCGTCAAATCCGACACGCTGGAGTTCGGCACCGGCATCACGCACGGCCAGTTGAGCTTCACGAAATCCGGCTCGTCGCTGGTGATCACCATCGCCAAGGGCACGGCCAGCGAGGGCAAGGTCACCGTCCAGAACTTCAGCTTCGACAGCGGCATCGACACCCCCTACAACCCCCTGCAGCGCATCGTCTTCACCGACGCCGGCGAGAACGGGCTCGCCTGGGACCTCGCCACGATCCAGGCGCAGCTGTCGGACGCAGGCTCGGGCTCGGGCAGCGGCGGGACGCAAGGCTCCGCGAGCGCGGACACGCTCGCGGGGACATCGGGCAACGACACGCTGCGCGGCTACGCGGGCGACGACGTGATCGACGGTCGTGCGGGCGATGACGAGGTCCAGTACGGCAGGGGCGACGGGCAGGACAGGATCCTGTCCTGCCGCGACACCCGCCAGGACAAGGACAACCGGCTGGTGTTCGTCACCCAGGCGGAGAAGAGCGTTGCGGAAACGGACGTCAGCCTGAGCCTGTCAGGCAGCGCGCTGATCGTCAGCGTCGCCGGCAGCACCGCCACCACCGACCGCATCACGGTGGAGGACTTCCTGTACGGCGCCGACCCGTACAACGACTACAACCCGCTGCAGCGCATCGTGTTCGGCACGGGCGACTGGAGCCTGGACGAGATCATGGCCCGGTTGACCACGGGCGGGGCCGGCGACGACAGCCTGGTCGGCAGCGTCGGAGCCGACATGCTGACCGGCAACACCGGCAACGACACGCTCCAGGGAGGACTCGGCAGCGACACCTTCCTCTTCAAGCAGGGCGATGGCCAGGACACCCTGCTGTCGTTCCAGGACGCCACGATCAACAAGGTCGACCAGCTGAACCTCGAGGACATCAGCGAGAAGAACGTCGTGCTGAGCCGGAAGGACAACGCGCTGGTCATCCATTTCACCGACAGCGACACCGACCAGGTCACCGTCAAGGACTTCTTCTACGCCGACAACCCGTACAACCGGTTCAGCCCGCTGCAGCAGATCAAGTTCTCCGACGCCACCTGGGACGTCAACCACATCCTGTCCGAGGTGTACAAGGGCACCGAGAACGCCGACACCCTCGCGGGCACGGAGGCCGGCGAAGAGATCACCGGCCAGGCCGGCGACGACGTGATCGACGGCCGCGCCGGCAACGACACGATCTCCGGCGGCCTGGGCAACGACACGCTCAGCGGCGGGCAAGGCAACGACACCTTCCTGTTCGGCAAGGGCCAGGGCCAGGACATCCTGAAGTCCGGCGCCGAGACCCACCCGGGCCGCTTCAACACGCTGAGCCTGCAGTCCGACGTGAGCGTGGCCGACGTGAAGCTCAACATCTCGGGCACGTCGCTGATCGTCTCGCTGAAGGGGCAGGACAAGGCCAACACCGACCAGGTCACGGTCAAGGATTTCTGCTTCACCGACAATCAGGACACGGTCTTCAATCCGTTGCAGCGGATCACGTTGTCCGGCGCGACCGGCACCGTGACCTGGGAGCTGCAGGACATCCGGGCGCGGGTCGGCGGCGAAGAACACGTCGGCACGTCGAGCGGCGACACCCTGGCAGGCACGGCCTATGCCGACTCGCTGAGCGGCGCCGCCGGCAAGGACTGGCTGGTCGGCCGATCCGGCAACGACACGCTGACCGGTGGCACCGACAACGACACGCTGGAGGGTGGTGCCGGCAGCGACACCTACGTCTTCGCCGCCGGCGACGGTGCCGACCTCATCCTCGACAGCGAGGCCGGCAGCAACGCCGACGTGCTGGACCTGTCCGGGTCATCGAGCAGCATCCAGGCCACCAACCTCTGGTTCGCGCGGGCCACGAGCAGCAGCGACCTGCTTGCCAGCAATGACCTGGTCGTCAGCGTCATCGGCAGCACCGACAAGATCACGATCGATGGGTGGTTCGGCAGCGATGCCAGCCGCATCGAGAGCATCACCGCGCGCGGCACATCCGGGACACGCACGATCACCGACGACGATGCCGGCAACCTGGCCAGCGCGCTGGCGGCCCACGACAAGCCCTCGGTCACGAACTATGCAGCCCTGCCTGCGTACGAGCTGGCCGGGCGGATCATCTCGACGGTCTGGGGCACGTCCGACACATCCACCCGGGGCACGCCCACTGCCGACACATTGGCAGGATCGAGCGACAAGGATGCGATCGACGTGATCTACGGCGCCGCCGGCGATGACACGCTCACCGGCCATGCAGGCGACGATGTGTTGATCGGCGGCGTCGGCAGCGACACCTACGCCTACGCCAAAGGGGACGGATCGGACACCATCGTCGACTTCGACAGCGGCACCAACGCGGACACGCTCGCGCTGTCGGCCATGACGGCCTCGTCCCTGTGGTTCAAGATCGACGGCAACGACCTGCTGATTGAAGACCTCGACAACAACCAGAAGATCACCATCGCCAACTGGCATCTTGGCGAGGCGAACCAGATGGAGTCGATCGTCGCGACGTTCTCGAGCACCAGCGGCGGCGTCAAGTTCAAGACGACCGCCACCATCGCCAATGCGCAAGTCGACACCCTGATCGACGCCATGGCCTCCGCGTTCGACGCCAACCCCGGCAGCGCGCGCATCGATCTGATGGGCGACATCAACGTGAAGAAGTACTGGGATATCGACACGGCACGCATCGAAGGCTGACCGAACGGCCCGCACGAAGCCCCCACACCCATGCCCGCCCCCGATACCGGCCTCGCCTGCCTGGTGATGATGGCCCGCCTGCACGRCATCGCCGCCGAGGCGGACCAGCTCGCGCACGAGATGGCGCTCGCCGGTTCGGTGTTCGATGCGCCGGCGATCCTGCTGGCGGCACGCCGGCTGCAGCTGCAGGCGAGGCTCGTCAAGGCACGCGTCGAGCGCCTGCCGACCACGCCGCTGCCGGCCCTGGCCTGCGGCGTCGACGGCTTCTTCATCCTGGCCAAGGTCGAAGGCGACAAGGCGCTGGTGCTGTGCCCCGGCACCGGCAGGCCCGAATCGATCGGCCTCGACGAACTGCAGCGGCGCTGGCACGGCGAACTGATCCTGTTCAGCTCCCGCGCCTCGGTCGCCGCCGATTGGGGCCGCTTCGACTTCAGCTGGTTCGTCCCGGCGGTCGTCAAGTACCGCAGGCTGCTCGCCGAGGTGCTGCTGGTCAGCTTTGCGCTGCAGCTGTTCGCGCTGCTCACGCCGCTGGGATTCCAGGTCGTGATGGACAAGGTGCTGGTGCACCGCGGCTTCACGACGCTCGACGTGATCGCCGTCGGCCTCGCGGCGGTGATGCTGTTCGAGGCGTCGCTCACCGCGCTGCGCAGCTACGTCTTCGCCCACACCACCAGCCGCATCGACGTCGAGCTCGGCGCACGCCTGTTCCGCCACCTGCTGGCGCTGCCGCTCGCCTACTTCCAGGCGCGGCGCGTCGGCGATTCGGTCGCGCGCGTGCGCGAGCTCGAGAACATCCGTGCCTTCCTGACCGGCAACGCGATCACCGTCGTGCTCGACCTGCTGTTCTCCGCCGTCTTCATCGCGGTGATGCTGTGCTACAGCGGCTGGCTGACGCTGATCGTCGTCGCCTCGCTGCCCTGCTACCTGCTGCTGTCGCTGGCGCTGACGCCGCTGCTGCGGGCGCGGCTGTCGGAGAAGTTCAACCGCGGCGCCGAGAACCAGGCCTTCCTGGTCGAGACCATCGCCGGCATCGACACCGTCAAGTCGATGGCGGTCGAGCCGCACTGGACGCGGCGCTGGGACCAGCAGCTCGCCGCCTACGTGTCGGCCGGCTTGCGCACCACCACCGTGGGCCTGTTCGCGCAAGGCGGCGTGACGCTGATCTCGCGCCTCGTCACGCTGGCCACGATCTATGCCGGCGCCCGCCTGGTGATCGACGGGCAGCTGACGGTCGGCCAGCTGGTGGTGTTCAACATGTTCGCCGGCCAGGTGGCACAGCCGGTGCTGCGCCTGGCCCAGCTGTGGACCGACTTCCAGCAGACCGGCATCTCGATGCGCCGGCTGGCCGACATCCTCGACACCCGCACCGAGGTGGCCGGTGCGCGCAGCAGCCTGCCGCCGCTGAAGGGCCGCGTGACGCTGGACGGCGTGCAGTTCCGCTACCGGCCGGACGCGCCGTTGGTGATCGACAACCTGTCGCTGGACATCGCGCCGGGCGAGATCGTCGGCATCGTCGGCCGCTCCGGCTCGGGCAAGAGCACGGTGGCGCGCCTGGTGCAGCGGCTGTTCGTGCCCGAGCGCGGGCGTGTCCTGGTCGACGGCCTCGACCTGGCACTGRCCGAGGCCGGTTCGCTGCGCCGGCAGATCGGCGTCGTGATGCAGGAGAACATGCTGTTCAACCGCAGCATCCGCGACAACATCGCGCTGGTCGACCCCGGCGCGCCGCTGGAGGCGGTGACCCACGCCGCGAAGCTGGCCGGCGCGCACGAGTTCGTCACGGCGCTGCCCGAGGGCTACGACACGCTGGTCGGCGAACACGGCTCGACGCTGTCGGGCGGCCAGCGCCAGCGCATCGCCATCGCGCGGGCGCTGATGGGCAACCCGCGGGTGCTGATCTTCGACGAGGCCACCAGCGCGCTCGACTACGAATCCGAGCGCATCGTGCGCGACAACATGAAGGCGATCTGCCGCGACCGCACGGTGATCGTCATCGCGCACCGGCTGTCGGCCGTCCGCGACGCGCATCGCATCGTCGTGATGGACCACGGGCGGATCGTCGAGAACGGGCCGCATGCCGAGCTGCTGCGGTTGGAGAGCGGGCACTATGCGCGGCTGCACCGGCTGCAGCAGGGTTGAGGCAACGCGATGAGCCTGCGCCTGCACGCCCTGCATGACCTGGTCGCGCACTACGGCAGCGCGTTGCGGCGCGCATGGCAGCACCGCGCCGCGCTGGCGCCACCCGAGCGGCTGCCGCACGAGCTGCAGTTCCTGCCGGCYGCGCTGGCGCTGCAGGACACGCCGGTCCCGCCGGCACCGCACATCGCCATCCGGGCGCTGCTCGCGTTCGCCGGGCTGGCGCTGCTGTGGTCGGTGTTCGGCCGGCTCGAGATCGTCGCGGTGGCGCCGGGCCGGGTCGTGCTCAGCGACGGCAGCAAGACCATCCAGGCCATCGAGACCGCGCGCATCCGGTCCATCCGCGTCGCCGACGGCCAGTCCGTCCGGTTTGGCGACACGCTGGTCGAGCTGGACGACGTCGGGCCCTCGTCCGACCAGGACCGCCTGCGCGGCGAACTGGGCGCGGCGCAACTGCAGGCCGCGCGCGGCCAGGCACTGCTGGATTCGCTGGACAGCGGCATCGACCGGCCGCTCGCCCGCCCGGCCGCCGCCGACGACGCGCGCGTGGCC
>NZ_JBFUEB010000125.1:0-16894 GCF_056404395.1 Rhizobacter sp. P2_D12
GCGCGAGGCTGGCCGACAGCGGCATCAGCCGGTCCTGCCAGGCGCGCACCGCGGCGCGCAGCGCCGGGTGGCCGCCGAGCAGGGCCTCGAAGCGGCGCCGCGCCGGCCCGCGCAAGGTGCCGGCCACGTACTCGGCGCCCAGGCGGTCGGCCAGCTCGGGCCGGCTGTAGTCCATCAGGCGCCCCTGGCGTCGCGCAACACGGCGCCGTCGAGGCAGGCCTTCAGCGACTGCAGCGCGCGCCGCACCCACGACTTCACGGTGCCCAGCGGCTGGCGCATCTGCTCGGCCACCTCGGCGTGGCTCAGCCCGTCGTAGAACGCCAGCGCGACGCTCTGGCGCTGCGGCGCGCTCAGCGCGTCCATGCAGTGCGACAGCGCGCGCGCATCCGAGGCCCGGCTCAGCATCTCGAGCGGCGTCGGCGCGTCGTCAGGCAGATCGTCGTACACGTCCTTGTCCTCGTCGTCGTTCAACAGCAGCGCGGGCTGCGTCTGCGGCTCGGTCTGCTTGCGGCGCAGGCTGTCGATCGCGCGGTTGCGTGCGATGCTGGTCAGCCAGGTCAGCGGCTGGCTCTGTGCCGCATCGAAGGTCTGCGCGGCGCGCCAGACGTTGACGTACACCTCCTGCAGCACGTCTTCCGCCTGCGCCCGGTCCCGGTTGATACGCAGCACCACGGCGAACAGATGCGCGCTGCTGCGCTCGTACAGCCGCGCGAAGGCCTGGCGGTCGCCAAGGCCGCTGCGCGCCAGCAGCTCGGAGAGTTCCTTGCTGCGCTCACTCCAGTCGTTCGGGGTGGTGGCCATGTGCGCGCTGTGGGGGTTGAACGTGACGGGGTTCACGTGGCGGCGATTCTATGCGGCACCCCGCGGGGCTGCACCCCCGTCCGTACAATCTGCGCCCATGCAGCCTGCCCGTGAAATCCGTGAATTCGTCCTCACCCTGTCGTGCCGCGACACCAAGGGCATCGTCTACACCGTGTCGGGCCTGCTGTACCAGGCCGGCTGCAACATCCTCGATTCGCAGCAGTTCGGCGACCTGGCGACGCCGGGCTCGGCCACCGGGCTGTTCTTCATGCGCGTGCACTTCGAGGCGCCGCCGCACCTGGCCGACAGCGCGACGCTCGACAACCTGTTCACCAGCGTGCGCGAGCAGTACCACATGGACGCGCGCTTCCACGACCTGTCGCGCCGCCCGCGCCTGCTGCTGATGGTGAGCCAGCACGGCCACTGCCTGAACGACCTGCTGTACCGCTGGCATTCGCAGCAGCTCGGTGCCGACATCGCCGGCATCGTGTCGAACCATCCCGATTTCCGCGGGCTGGCCGAGCGCTACGAGATCCCGTTCCACCATTGGGCGCTGCCGGCCGGCAGCAGCGCCGAGGCCAAGCGCGCGCAGGAGCAGCAGGTCGAGGCCCTGATCGAACGCGAGCGCATCGACCTGACGGTGCTGGCGCGCTACATGCAGATCCTGAGCCCGCAGTTCTGCGATTTCCTGAAGGGCCGCGCGATCAACATCCACCACAGCTTCCTGCCCAGCTTCAAGGGCGCGAAGCCGTACTTCCAGGCGCACGACCGCGGCGTCAAGCTGATCGGCGCGACGGCCCACTACGTGACGGCCGAGCTGGACGAAGGGCCGATCATCGAGCAGGACGTGGCGCGCGTGGACCACTCGCTGAGCGCCCAGGATTTCACCGCGGTCGGCCGCGACGTCGAATGCATGGTGCTGGCGCGCGCGGTGCGCTGGCACGTCGAGCACCGCGTGCTGCTCAACGGTCCGAAGACCGTCGTCTTCCGCTGAGGATCCCCGATGGCCCGCCCCAAACCGCCTGCCGCCGCGCTGCTGTCGTCGCCCGACGACACCGAGCAGCAGTTCTACGAAGCGCTGCAGCGCGGCGACATCGAGAAGCTGATGGCCACCTGGTCCGACGACGACGACATCAGCTGCGTGCACCCCGGCGGGCCGCGCGTGATCGGGCCGGCGGCGATCCGCGCGGCTTTCGAGTCGATGTTCGCGAATGGCACGATCGATGCATACCCCGAGAAGGTGCGTCGCCTGCATGGTGAATCGAGTGCGGTGCACAGTGTGCTGGAGCGCGTGCAGGTGCTGACCAACGAGGGTCCGCAGGCCGCGTGGGTCATCGCGACCAATGTGTATGTGAAGACGGCCCAGGGCTGGCGCATGGTGGCGCACCATGCGAGCCCGGGGTCGCCAGGCGAAGTCCAGGAGATCGGCGAAACGCCCGCCGTGCTGCATTGAAGTGAACGACTACCGCTCCCCCGGATGGCTGGGCGGCCAGGGTGCCGTCGGTGGAAACCTGCAGACCATCTGGCCGGCGCTCTTCTCGAAGCGCTACCGCGGCCCGGCGCCGGCCTACCTGCGCGAACGCTGGACCACGCCCGACGGCGACTTCATCGACGTCGATTTCCAGGCCGGCGACACGACCAGCCCGCTGCTGGTGCTGTTCCACGGCCTCGAGGGCTCGTCGGCCAGCCACTATGCACAGGCCTTCGCGCACTGGGCGCGCGGCCACGGCTGGCGCTATGCGGTGCCGCATTTCCGCGGCTGCTCGGGCGAGATGAACCTGGCGCCGCGCGCCTACCACTCGGGCGATTTCGAGGAGATCGGCTGGGTGCTGCAGCGGCTGCGCGCGCTGCACGCCGGGCCGATCGTCGCGGTCGGGGTGTCGCTGGGCGGCAATGCGCTGCTGCGCTGGGCCGAGGAGGCGGGCGAGACCGCATCGGCCAGCGTGCGCGCGGTGTGCGCGATCTCGTCGCCGATCGACCTGGCGGCCGGTGGCAACGCGATCGGGCGTGGCTTCAACCGCCACGTCTACACGCGCATGTTCCTGCGCACGATGGTCCCGAAGGCCTTGCGCAAGTGGCAGCAGCACCCCGGCCTGTTCGACCGCGAGCGGCTGCGCGCGGCGAAAGACCTGTACACCTTCGACAACATCTTCACCGCGCCGCTGCACGGTTTTCGCGACACCGACGACTACTGGCAGCGCGGCTCGGCCAAGCCGCACCTGCACCGCATCCGTGTGCCGGCGCTGGTGCTGAACGCGCGCAACGACCCGTTCGTGCCGGCCCACAGCCTGCCGCGGCAGGAGGACGTCGGGCCGTGCGTGACGCTGTGGCAGCCGCACCATGGCGGGCACGTCGGCTTCCCCGGCGGGGCGTGGCCCGGCCACGTGCTGACCTTGCCCGACCAGGTGATGCGGTGGATGGCGCCGCATGCGGCGCGCTGATCCGACACAGGAGACACCATGGACGAGATCGTCAAGGCGGCACTGAAGAAGTGGCCCAACGTCCCGGCCTGCGTCGGCTGGCTGGCGCTGGATGCGCGCGGCGAGTGGTACATGCGCGATGACCGCGTGCAGGCGGCCGGCGCCTTCCCGCACATCAAGGGCAGCATGATCCGGCACGACAAGCTGCGCGAGTTCATCGGGCGCAACTACGAGAGCGACCACCGCGGCTGCTGGTTCTTCCAGAACGGGCCGCAGCAGGTGTTCGTCGAGCTGGAAGTGGCGCCGTGGGTGTGGCGGCTCACGGCCCGCGACGGCGCGGCACCGCAGGTGGAATCGCACACCGGCCGTGCGGCGCAGGTCGCGTCGGTGTGGCTGGACGAAGCCGACCGGCTGTACCTCGCCACCGACCTGGGCCTGGGCCTCGTGCACACGCTGGACATGGACACCGCGGCCGATGCGGTCGAGCGCGGGCAGTGGCTGCCGCAGCCGACGACCGCCGGCGCGCTGCTGCAGCGCTTCGGCGTGTGCCTGAGCCCCCAGAAACGCTGAAGCCGGCACGAGGCCGGCTTCGGAAGGGGGAACGCGCTGCGCTGGCTACTTGGCGGCGGACGCTGCGGCCGACGCGGCCGGCGCTGCTTCTGCCGCCGCGCCCGAAGCGGCCGGTGCCGCCGCGGTGACGGCAGGCTCGGGGAACTTGGCGCCGCCCTTGTTGGCCATGTAGACCACGGCGCGGCCGATCTCGACGTCGCTGAAGTCGCCGCCGCCTTGCGGGCCCATCGCGCCCTTGCCCTTCAGCGCGTGCGTGAGCAGCACGTCGTAGCCTTGCGGAAGGCGCGGGGCCCAGGCGGCTGCGTCGCCGAACTTCGGCGCACCGGCGACGCCGGCCGTGTGGCAGGCGGTGCACTGGGCCGCGAAGACCTGCTCGCCGGTCTTCAGCGAGGCCGGGTCGGACAGGTCCTTGACCTCGTAGCCGGCGACCGGCTGGATGCGCTTGGCGACCGCCTCGGCCTTCAGGCCGTCGCTGCCGGCGGCCGGCTGGTGGTCGGCCTCGACGAAGCTCACCAGCAGGATGATCGCGATGATCGGGACCACGAACGCGAAGAACACCGCGAGGATGAGCTGCTTCGGCGTCTTGATCGGGCCTTCGTGCACTTCGTGCGGTGCGTCGTGTTCGGGTGTGCTGTGGGCTTCGCTCATGGAGTTCCTCGAGGCGTATCCGTTGGCTGGCAAAACCGCGGGATTATAGAGGGCCGCCTTGGGCGGCCCCCGCGGGCTGTAGAATCGCGCACTTCGCGCCCGTAGCTCAATGGATAGAGTACTGCCCTCCGAAGGCAGGGGTTGCTGGTTCGATCCCAGCCGGGCGCACCAATCCACATCTCGCCGCGCGCAATTCATGACGACACCGCGCATGACGACACGGCGCATCGCACTCGCGGCGGCACTGGCCGCGGCGCTGTCGGCCGGCACTGCCGGCGCACAAGAGTGGCCGACGAAGCCGATCCGCCTGGTCGTGCCGTTCTCGGCCGGCGGCGCGAACGACATCATGGCGCGGCTCGCCGCGGAGACCGCCGCGAAGACGCTGGGCCAGCCGATCATCGTCGACAACAAGCCCGGCGCCGGCGCATCGATCGGCGCCGACATCGTCGCCAAGAGCGCGCCCGACGGCTACACCTTCCTGGTGAGCGCTGCGGGCGTGATCTCCAACGGCATGATCAAGAAGGGGCTGCCCTACAAGGACGAGGACCTCGTTCCGGTGGCCATGATCGGCGTCGCGCCGTCGGTGATCCTGGTGCCCGCCGACTCGCCGTACAAGGACCTGAAGGATTTCATCGCCGCCTCCAAGGCCGGTCCGGGGTTCCACTGGGCCACGGCGGGCACCGGCAGCACGCCGCACTTCGTCCAGGGCGTGCTGCAGACCCGATACGGCGCCAAGCTCGACGTGGTGCCGTACAAGAGCGGGTCGGAATCCATCACCGCCGTGCTGGGCCACCAGGTCGATGCCACGTCCGAGGCCAGCAACGTGGCACTGCCCTATCTCAAGAGCGGCAAGCTGAAGGCGCTCGCGAACACCTGGACGACGCACATCGCGGCCTACCCGGCGCTGGCCACCGCCGCCGAACAGGGCTTCCCGGAACTGCGCATTGCCCACTGGGCCGGCATCCATGCCCCGCGCGGCACGCCCGACGCCATCCTCGACAAGATGAACAGCGCCATCGATGCCGCGATGAAGACGCCGGCGGTCATCGACCGGCTCAAGAGCTCCGGCATCGAACCGGTCGGCGGCACGCGCGCTTCCTTTGCCGAGTTCGTCAAGGCCGAACGCACACGGCTCGGTGCGATCGTCAAGGCAACCGGCATGAAGGAAGACTGACCAGATCTTCCCGACCCCCGCCATCGTCCTGACCCGCCCGCTCGCGACGGATCCGAGCCCGTCACACGAAGCGCTGCGGATCGAAAGGCGCCAAGGCAAATTCCGGCGCCGTGCCCGCGAGCAGTTGCGCCACCAGGCGGCCCGTGCGTGCCGAGCCGCACAAGCCGACGTGGCCGTGGCCGAAGGCCAGCACGATGTCGGCGCTGGCGCGGGCCGGCCCGATGCAGGGCAGGCCGTCGGGCATGCTCGGGCGATGACCGAGCCAGCGCTTGACGGAAGGCGCATCCGGTGCGGCCGGCGCCAATCGCGGAAACATCGACGTCAAATGCCGATGCAGGATGTCGGCGCGGCGCCAGTCGGGCGCGGCCTCCAGGCCACCGATCTCGACCTGCCCGGCCGCGCGCAGCCCGCCGTCCATCCAGTGCGCAATCAGCTTGCCGTCGGCCACCATCACCGGCGTGCGGGGTCCGACCCTCGCGTCCTCGACCACCACGTGGTAGCCGCGCTCCGATTCCAGCGGTACCGGCGAGCCCGCTGCCGCCGCAAGTGCCGCTGAGCGCGGGCCGGCACAGATCGCCGCGGCGTCGCAGGCGATGTCACCGGCCTCGGTGCGCACGGCGCGCAACCGGCCGCCGTCGATCCGAAAACCCGTTGCGCGTGCAGCGACGTGCCGGGCACCGGTGGCGAACGCATGTCGTGCCAGCGCGGCCACGTACGCGCCGGGATTGCGGCAATGCCCAGCCTCCGGCACGAAGATGCCAAGCGTGTACCGCGGGTCGAGATCCGGTTCGCGGCGGCGCAGTTCGTCTGCGTCCCACTCCTCCCATCGAATGCCGACGCGCCCGCGAACGCGCCAGCCCAGCGCGTCGGCGTCGAACTCCGAGCGCGAGCGGTACGCATGCAGCAGGCCGCGCTGTTCGATCAGCTGCGGCACGCCGGCCTCGGCCGCCAGCTGCGCGTGCAGCATCGGCGCATCCGCCAGCAGCGTGCGCAGCGCGTTGGCGGTGCGCTGCACGCGCGCTTCCGTCCAGCCCGAGGCCAGGTAGCGCAGCAGCCAGGGCGTGGCGCGCGGCAGATGGCGCCAGCGCAATGCCAGCGGGCCGAGCGGATCGGCCAGCCAGCCGGGCACCTTGCGCCAGGCTCCGGGCAACGCAGGCGGCACCACCGAATGCGAGGACAGCCAGCCGGCATTGCCGTAACTGGTGGCCTGCGGTCCGCCCGGCTCATCGGGCTCCACCACCGTCACCTGCAGGCCCGCGCGCAGGGCCTCGATGGCCGTGGCGCTGCCCACCGCACCGGCACCGATCACGACCACGTGGCGGCGCGTGTCGACGGAAGGGAACTGTCTTGCAGCTGTCATGCCGTGGATCGTAAGGCTGCGCCGTGGTTGCGGCGCTGCGTCAAGCTTCCGTGTCGACCACGAGCGGGAAATGATCGCTGAGTGCGCACCACTCAGGGCCCGCGGCAATCTGCGCCACCAACCGCTTCTCGGCCCAGCTGCGCGGCACGAAGCAGAAGTCGATGTGGAAGGGCCGTTCGGGCTTCCTCAGGAAGTGATGGGTCGCATGGGCCTCGCCGCCGAACGCCACGCCGTTGAACTGGTGGTACGCGCTGACCAGGCCCGCGTCGTGCAGGCGCGAGAAACCGTCGGTCCACCACTTGATGCGTTGCGTCGGCTTGTCGAAGGCCGGGCTGCCGTTGAAGTCGCCCGCCACCACGGTCGGGCCACGCTGCAGCAGCCTGGCATACGCGGACAGGCCGTTCAGGAAGGCCTTGGTGTAGCTCGGCGCCGGCCAGGTCCAGACCGCGAGCAGGTTGAACGGGACGGCGCCGTTGACGCGCACCGGCACGACGCAGTTCGGCAGCTCGGCGCGCTTGAGCCTGCGCAGCGTGTGCGTGCCGAACGCGCGGACCTGGATGCCCAGGCGCGAGGCATTGGACGGGAACCAGAGCAACTGGTCGGATTCCTTGTCCGGCGCCAGCGCCTCGGCGATGACCGCGACGTCAGGCTGCAGGGCTTCGAGCGCCGCGATCTTCTTCGGGATCGGGCCGCGGCAGCAGTTCCAGGCCACGATGCGCATCGGCCCAGTGTAGGGAAACCGCGCTGTCGCGCGTGCCCGTCACTCCCCGATGCGGACCCGCCCCATCGCCGGGTCGCTGATGCTGTCGTCCCCGTTCTCGAGGTGCCCCGCGAAGCGCACCGAGAAGGCCGGGTCGCCATCGACCGCGAGGGCCAGGTCGTACCAGCCGCGGCTGCGTTCGAGCGACCAGGTCTTCGCCGTCGACTGCCCGGGTCGCAGCCGCAGGCTCGAGCGCTCGTCGTCGCGATGGCCGTGGCTGTAACCGTCGCGAACCCGCAACTCCACCGCCTGCGTCCCGAGGTTGGTGATCGACAGCGTGATGCCCAGCCGCCCTTCGTCATAGCTCGCGCGCACCAGCAGCCGGCTGGCATCGGCCGACACCTTGCCCTTGTACGCGCGCAGGAAGCCGTTCGGCCCCGTCACCGACAGGTCGTAGGTCGCCGCGGCCGACGCCGCCCACGACGCCGACAGCAGCCGCTGCGGCTCGACCGTGAAGTTGCGCGGCGCGTCCGACGCCTGGCCCGAACGGACGTGGAACACCGCGGCCGCCTTGCCGGTGTTGCCGAAGTTCATCTGGAACGACTTCGTCGCCGCATTCGCCACGCCATCGACGTGCAGCACGTACGGCAAGGCCCGCGCCGCCCGCACGCCGGGCTCCTGCAGCGGCAGCTGCGGCGAGGCCGGCGGCACGATCGTGTAGTCCGGGTGGCGTACCAGCTCGGCCGGCTTCAACGCCGCCGTGCCCGGCAGCCGCACCCGGTCCCGGTCGGGGCGCGAGAAGTCGAGCGCCGAGGTCAGGTCGCCGGCCACCGCGCGGCGCCACGGCGTGATGTTGCTCTCGATCAGGCCGGGGACTTCGCGTGCATAGCGCGTCTCGATGAAGCGGATCAGCGAGGTGTGGTCGAACACCTGTGAGTTGACCCACCCGCCCTTGCTCCACGGCGACACCACGAGCATCGGCACGCGCATGCCCAGGCCGTACGGCGCGCTGGGGTGGCCGGGATCGCCGGCCGGGTAGATCTCGTTGACGGTGTCCACCGTGGACGCCCCTTGCCCCGCGAACGGCGGCGTCGGCGGCACGGCGTGGTCGAAGAAGCCGCCTTCCTCGTCGTAGTTGATGAACAGCACCGTCTTGCCGAAGACGTCCGGGTTCGACGCCAGGATGTCGATCACCTGCGACGTGTACCAGGCGCCGTAGTCCGCCGCGTGGTTCGGGTGCTCGCTGAAGGCCTCCGGCGCGACGATCCACGAGACCGCCGGCAGCCTGGCGTTGCGCACGTCCTCGCGCAGCGTGTCGAACAGCCGCGAAGGGTCGCGGCCCAGCGCGTTGACCTGCGTGCCGGTGCGCGCGGCCAGTGCCAGCGGCGAACCCTCCGGAGCATTCTGGTACTGGTGGAAATAGAGCAGCGCGTTGTCGCCGTAGTTGCCGATGTACGGGTCCGAGGTCCAGCCCCAGGACCCGGCGGCATCCAGGCCCACGCCGACGTCCTGGTAGACCTTCCAGCCGATGCCGGCCTGCGTCAGCCGCTGCGGAAACGTCATCCAGTCGTAGCCGGCTTCCGCGTTCGTGATGACCGGCCCGCCGGCCTTGCCGTCGTTGCCGACCCAGCCGGTCCACATGTGGTACCGGTTCGGGTCGGTCGGCCCGAGCACCGAGCAGTGGTAGGCGTCGCACACCGTGAACGCATCGGCCAGTGCGTAGTGGTAGGGGATGTCCTTGCGCGTGTGATAGGACATCGTCACCGCGCCCTTGTTCGGCACCCACTGGTCGCAGCGACCGCCGTTCCACGCGGCGTGCGTGTCGTTCCAGCCGTGCGGCGGGTCCGGCAGGAAGGTCTGCCCGACGTCGGCCACCGGCGGGCGGAACGGCAGCAGCGTGCCGCTGCCGTTCGGCTGGTACCACACCGGCTGGCCCGACGGCAGCGTCACCGCGCGCGGGTCGGCATAGCCGCGCACGCCGCGCAGCGTGCCGAACATGTGGTCGAAGGAGCGGTTCTCCTGCATCAGGATCACGATGTGCTCCACGTCCTCGATCGTGCCCTTGCGGTGGTGGGCCGGCACGGCCAGCGCATTGGCGATGCTGGGCGGCACGCTGCCGGCCAGGCCGCCGGCACCGATGAGCTTGAGGATCTGGCGACGGTCGAGAACGGTCATGGAGGTCTCCTTCGGGGTTGCGCGGACCATACGCACGGCACATGACAAGCCGGTGTCTGAAACCGGGCACGCAACATGCGCTGCATGGCACGTACGGCGCCAGCACGCCGCGCCGCCGATTCACCCGGGACCCCTGAAAAACCGAATCGACCTATGAGGATTGCCGCACTGTGGACGCTTCGCGCGGAGGGCCTTCGCGCGATCAATGCCTTCGCCGACCGCGCCATCGACGTCGAGCAGTTCTGCGAGCCCGATGCCCTGCTCAGCGCCTGGCAGGAGACCGGCTTCGACGCGATCCTCGTGCAGGCCGACACCGCGCTGACGCGCCGCTGGCTCGATGCACTGCGGCCCCGCGTGGCGGCACGCACGCCGATCGTCGCCACCGGCGCCGGCGACACCTACGCGATCGCGCAGGCGCTGATGTGGGGCGCGGACGACTACGCCACCGAGGCCGAAGGCGCCACCGGCCTCGTGCAGCGCGTGCTGGCGCGCGTGCGGGCCGGCGCGGCCGCGCGCGAGCCGGTGCTGCGCGTGGGCCTCTATTCGCTCGACGTCACGCGGCGCGCGCTGGCCTCGCCCGGCCACAGCGTGAAGCTGACGGTGCGCGAGTGCCGCCTGGCGCAGGTGCTGTTCGAGCAGCCGGGACGGCTCGCGACGGTGGAGATGCTGTCGGCCGCGCTGTTCGGCAATGCCGACAGCGCCAGCAAGCGCTCCATCGGCCAGCACGTCTACCGGCTGCGGCAGAAGTGCGAGGGTGTCTCCAGGCCGCACGGCACGCCGCTCTGCATCGAATCGGTCTACGCCTCGGGCTATCGGCTGCGGGCATGAGTCCGCTGCGGTGGAAGCGATACCACCGTGCCGCGCAATGTCACCAAAGCACGCCGGGCGGCAGGGGATCGCGAGAAAGGGTGACCACTTGTGTCGACCTGTTTGGTCCGTCGCGAAGGAGGACTGTCAGCGATGCAACCAGCGGAAAACATGCTGTGCCCGCGCCGCGAATCTGATGAACATCCGCGCCGAACACTTCGAGGAGGAATCCATGGGAATGCACACGAACGACAATGAACTCGACGCGATGCGCCGCCGGCAGCTGCTGGCCATGGCATGGTCGTCGCTGGCCACCGCGAGCCTGGCGGCCTGCGGCGGCGGCGGTGGCGACAGTCCGGCCGCGCCGTCACCGGCGCCAGCGCCCGCTCCGGCACCTGCGCCCGCCCCCGCTCCATCGCCGGCACCGCAGTCCTGCGGCGAGACGATCTCGGGCAACCATGGCCACGCGCTGGTCGTGCCCGTCGCCGACCTCGACTCCCTGGTCGACAAGGTCTACGACATCCGCGGCACGTCGGGGCACACCCACACCGTGACACTGACGGTCGCGATCCTGCGCCAGCTCAAGGCCGGCACGGCCATCACGGTCGCGTCGTCGGCCGAACCCGGCCACTCCCACGACGTGACGACGCGCTGCCTGTAGGCGTCGGCCGCGACGGCATCAGAAGCGGTGGCGCACGCCCGCGGCCACCGCCCGCGCCGTGACGCCCGCTCCGGCCGGCAGCCCCGGCGCGATCGCGTCGAAGCTGAAGCCCTCGGAGCGGTAGGCCAGGTTGTCGGGGTTGTCGATCTGCTGCACCGCGGTGTACAGCGCGGTGCGCTTCGACAGGTGGTGCACGTAGCCGAGCGAGGCATGGCGCGCCGTGCTGCCGGCCACGTGGCGCACCGTGCCCTGACCGTAGGCGGCGCGCAGCTCGCCGGTGCCGACGGCGCAGCTGGCGCCGAGGAACAGCTCGTTGCGGTCGTCCTCGGTGTTGGCAGCCTGCCTGTCGTTGCGCGTGCGCTGCAGCGCGGCCGCGAACATCGCATCGCCCAGCCTGTACGACGCGGCCAGGTTCCAGATGCGCTTGTCTTCGGTCGTGCCGTCCAGCCGCTTGACCAGCACCCCGGCCATGCCGACGGCCCACGCCCCCTCGGCCCGGCGCAGGCTCGCCGACCAGGTGCTGCCGGCGCTGCCTTCGCCGGCCGCCGCCATCAGCGAGGCGCTGAAGCCGGCGTCCGCCGGCAGGCTGTAGACGACGCTGTTGTTGACGCGCGAGACGGTGCGCATCACGCCGGAGTTGTACGGGCTGCCATAGCCGGTGGTCGACAGCGCGGTGTCGAACGTGTCCTGGTGCACCAGCAGCGGCGAATACTGGCGGCCGGCCGTCAGCGAGCCCCACGGGCCGGACAAGCCGGCGAAGGCCTGGCGGTTCCAGAAGCCGGCCGTCGACGCCGGCACGCCGCTGTCGAGCAGCAGGCCGTGCTCGATCACCATCGTGGCCTTCAGGCCGCTGCCCAGGTCTTCGGTGTCGCGCAGGCCGAGGCGCGATCCGTTCAGGCCACCCGACTCGACCCGCGTGCGCGACAGGCGGCTGGCCTGCGTGCCGGCCTGGCCGCGTTCGATGAAGGCATCGGCCACGCCATAGAGCGTGACGCCGGATTGCGCGAGGGCCGGGGCCGGGGCCAGCCCGGCGGCGACGATGAAGGCGATGGAGGCGAGTGTCCTGTTCATGGTGGTTCTTCGGGGTGGATGAGGAGGCGGCAGTATCTGGACGCCTGCACCCCGCCTCAACGGGACATTCGGACCGGATGCGCATCTCGCATGCGCTGTGGCATCGGCCCGACACCGGCACTGCGCGCGAAGGCGTCGGCGGTGACCACGTCGCTCACCATCAGCGTGCCGCGCTCGTCGTCGTCGTCCGGTACCGGCGGCCGGCTGCTCGGCCGCAGCCCCGGGTGCAGCGACCACAGCCGGTCTGCCGCCTCGACGGCCGCGCCGGTGAAGGTGATGCCGGCCTGGCGCGAACGCACCAGCAGCACGTCGATCGGCCGCGCCCATTCGGGCCTGGCGCACATCAGCTGGCCGGAGTCCAGCTGCTCGCGCACCATCGACTCGAGCAGGATGCCGATGCCGGCGCCGCTGGCGACCAGGTGGCGGGCCATGTCCATCGAATCGGCCGAGGTGCCGGGCTGCAGGTGCACCTGCGTCAGGTTGCGGGTGCGCCGCAGGCCCTCGAGGCTGGCCAGCGGGTGGATGGGGTCGTAGTCGATCACCGGCACCTTGTGCTGCCGGCTGCCGGGCAGCGTGTGCAGCGGCCGGTCGCCCATCGCGGCGACCACCGGCAGCAGGCGGTCGTGCTGCACGACCTTGGCCTCGAACTTCTGCGGGTCGATGTCGATCGGCAGCAGCGGATCCTGCGCCACCAGCCACAGCATGACCTGCCCGGCCTCCAGCCCCGCGCGTGCCGCCTTGTAGCGGTCGAAGTGGATGTCCAGGCAGGCGCGCGGCACCTGCCGCTGCACCGGCTCCGACAGCATCGTGCAGGCGAGGCGGCTCAGCCCGTCGGCGATGACGGTAGTCACGCAGACCAGCGGATCGTCGGGGTCGCACGCGACCATCTGCTTCATCGTGCCGAGCGCGTCGCGCAGCCGCCGCGCCTGCGCGATGAAGCAGTGGCCCGGCCAGGTCAGGCCCAGCGGCTGCGCCAGCCGGTCGAGCAGCGGCGCGCCGGCCCACTGCTCGAGCGCCTGGATGCGCCGCGACAGGCCCGATTGCGAGATGTTGCGCTGCTTCGCCGCGCGCGTGAAGCTGCGGCACTCGACCAGCGCGAGGAAGTCGTCGATCCAGCGCACGTCGAGCAGCGGGCCGCGCATCGCCGGGGCCTCAGGGCAGCTCGACGCCGGCCACGCGCCCGCGCCCGCAATGGGTGAGCGGCACCGGGAACACCCGGGTGCCGGGATGCGTGTGGCCCCAGGCCTGCTCGCCGTCGATGAACAGGCGCGATTCGCCGGTCGCGAAGGCCGACCAGGCTTCGTCCGACGTCAGCGGCGCGGTGGCCACGACCACCATGCGGTCGTCGCGCCGGTTGAAGGCGCTGAGGTCGAGGCTCATGTCGCAGTCGACCAGCCGCGCGGTCGGGAAGGGGTGGCGCCGCTCCAGCACGTGGAGCTTGCTGGAGCAGTGCGCATACAGGCCCGCGCCGTTGGACAGCAGGAAGTTGAAGTTGCCGTGGCGCGCGATGATGGCGCTGAGCTCGGCCACGCGCGGCGCCAGCTCGAGCCAGCCGGGCGGGCGCGGGCGGCCGCCGAAGCTGCTGCGCAATTCCTGCAGCAGCCAGCAGAAGGCCTTCTCGCTGTCGGTGCTGCCCACCGGCTGGTACGGGCCGTCCAGCGGCGGGTGGAAGTGGCGCAGGTCGCCGTTGGTCGCGAAGATCCAAGGCTGGCCGCCCCATTCGCGCTGGAACGGGTGGCAGTTCGACAGCATCGGCTCGCCCTGCGTGGCCTTGCGGATGTGGGCCAGCACGATCTTCGACTTGATCGGGTAGCGGCTGACGAACTCGGCCAGCGGCGACTGGCAGGCCGGCTGGTCGTCGAGGAAGACGCGGCAGCCGGAGCGTTCGTAGAACGCGATGCCCCAGCCGTCGGCGTGGTCGTCGGTGCGGCCGCCGCGCTGCGCGAAGCCGGTGAACGAGAAGGTGATGGCGGCATTGGCGCTGGAGCTCATGCCGAGCAGCTGGCACATGGCAGGTGTTCCCGGGGATCAGTGCGCGGCGAGCGCGAAATCGACGGCCGCCAGCGCATGCAGCGAGGTGGTGTCGAACACCGGCAGGGCCAGGTCGCCCTCGTGCAGGATCAGGCACAGCTCGGTGCAGCCGAGCACGATGGCCTGGGCCCCGCGCGAGCCGAGTTCGGCGCACACCTGCTGCAGCACGTGGCGCGATTCGGCGCGCACCAGGCCCTTGCACAGCTCGTCGAAGATGATGTGGTGCACCTGGTCGCGCTGCGCCTGCATCGGCACCACGCAGTCGACGCCGCGCCCGGCCAGGTGGCTGCGGTAGAACGGCTGCTCCATCGTGAAGCGCGTGCCGATCAGGCCCACCTTGTCGTGGCCGGCGGCGCGCACGGCGCGCGCCGTCGCATCGCCGATGTGCAGCAGCGGCACGCTGAGCGCCGCCTGCACCTCGGGCGCCAGCTTGTGCATGGTGTTGGTGCCGATCAGCACGCAGTCGGCGCCGCCGCGCTCGAGCGTCTGCGCGGCATCGACCAGGATGTGGCCCATGCCGGACCAGTCGGCCGCGCGCTGGCGCGACGCGATGTCCTCGAAGTCGAGGCTGATCAGGTGTAGCGGCGCGGAGTGCAGCTGGCCCAGGCGGCGGCCCGTCTCGCGGTTGATGATCTGGTAGTACAGCGAGGTGGATTCCCAGCTCATGCCGCCGATCAGTCCGATGGTTTTCATGCGCGAATGTCCTTGTCGAGCCCGCGGTTCGGGCTTGAAAAGTTTCGCGTTTCGTGGAAGAAAAATGCTCGCCATTTCACGTGCTTCATGTTCAATAATTGGAATCCTGTCCTCCAATTGAGGAGAAATGAAGAAGTTCGATGCGATCGACCGCGAGCTTCTGCGCCTGTTGCAGAACGACGCCGAAATCCCGATGGCCAAGCTGGCCGAGGCGGTCAACCTGTCGGCCACGCCGTGCTGGCGGCGCATCCAGCGGCTGAAGGAGGCCGGGGTCATCACGCGCCAGGTGGCGCTGCTCGACCCGAAGAAGCTGAACCTGGGCGTCACGGTGTTCGTCGCGGTGCGCACCAACCAGCACAGCCAGCAGTGGTTCGACACCTTCCACAACGCGGTGAAGGCGATCCCCGAGGTGGTCGAGTTCTACCGCATGAGCGGCGACGTCGACTACCTGCTGCGCATCGTGGTGCCCGACATCGGCGCCTACGACAACGTCTACAAGCAGCTGATACGCTCCACCGATCTGTTCGACGTGAGTTCGAGCTTCGCGATGGAAGAAATCAAGTTCACGACGGCCTTGCCGTTGACCTATGCGGATTGAGGCCGCGGCACGCCGCCAGCGCCACCACCTGGCGATGCTGTGCATGGCGGCGCTGCTGGCCGCGTGCGCGTCCGGCCCGCCGAAGTCGCCGTCGCGCGACGGCCCCGATGCGAAGCCGCCGCCCGACCTGGCGCGCGTGCCCGATGCGCAGCCGCAGGTCGAGCCGATCCGCCCGGGCGGCCCGAACAAGCCCTACGAGGTGCTGGGCCGCGACTACAAGCCGATGCGCGACGACGGCCCGCTGACCGAGCGCGGCCTCGCCTCGTGGTACGGGCGCAAGTTCCACGGCAAGCGCACCGCCAGCGGCGAGGTCTACAACATGTACGCGATGACGGCGGCGCACAAGACGATGCCGATCCCGAGCTATGCGCGGGTGCGCAACCCGGCCAACGGGCGCGAGGTGATCGTGCGCGTGAACGACCGCGGGCCGTTCCACCAGGACCGCGTGATCGACCTGAGCTACACCGCCGCGCTGAAGCTGGGCGTGCTGAACGGCGTCGCGCCGGTCGAGGTCGAGCGCATCACCTTCGAGCAGATCCGCAGCGGGTCGTGGAAGCGCGGCGGCGAGGCCACCGAGCTGGCGGCGGCGCCGGCGCCGCTGCCGGTCGCCGACGTGGTCCCGGCGGCCGTGGCCGTCGCGCCGTCCAGTCCGCTGCCCGAGGTCGCCACCGACCCGAAGCCGGAACGCGCGTTCACGACCGCGGCCCAGGGCTTCTGGGTTCAGCTGGGCGCGTTCAAGCAGCGCGACGGCGCCGAGAATTTCCAGCGCCGCGTCTCCGGCGAACTCGACTGGCTGGCGCCGCTGCTGGCGGTGTTCAGCGAGCCGTCGATCTACCGCCTGCAGGCCGGGCCGTACCCGAGCCGGGCCGAGGCGCAGGACGCCGCCGGGCGCATCCGCGATGCCTTGAAGCTGGTGCCCGTGATCGTCGAGCGGCGGTAGGTTCTATGTCGAGCGTCAAGCCTTTCCGACGAGCTGAGGGTTGAAGGGCTGATTGGAGCGCCAGACGGAGAAGGCGATGCGAAGGAGCTTGCGAGCGACGACGCAATAGGCCTGGATCTTGGACATGCCGCGGGCGAGGAGCTTGTCGCGGATGGCCTTGAAGACGGGGGAGCGGCAGGCGGTCATGGCGGCGCAGTAGATGAGCCGGCGCTCCTCGGCGTTGCCCTGCTTGGAGAGCTTGCGGG